>JAJFJE010000013.1 GCA_021774355.1 Alphaproteobacteria bacterium | reverse complement strand
GAGCCCGTTCAGCGCCGCGCCGATGCAGATACCGGTCACGGCCTCCTCGGCCAGCGGCGTCTCGATCACCCGATGCCGGCCATAGGTATCCTGCATGCCGGCGGTGGTGCCGAAGATGCCGATGTGATCGGTAATCCCCTGCCCGATGACCAGCGTATTGTCGTGCTGGGTCATGGCGTCGTGCATCACCTTGACCAGCGCATCGCGATAGGTATCGCCCTTGAGCGGATTGGCCTCGGGCGCCGCGGTTTGGAATGCGGTGGCGGTGTTCATGGCGTGCTCCAGCATCGGCTCAGGCAAAACGGCGGTCGACATCGGTGAATACCTCTTCAGGCCCGGCCGCCGGGCTGGCCTCGGCAAAGGCGACAGCAGCATCGATCTCCGCCGCGATGACGGTGCGGGCTGTATCCAGGCCACCGTCGTCGGCAATCAGCGGATCGATCAGACGCCACTCAGTCAGGTCGTGCTGGGAGCGGTAGCCGCGATGGAAGTCTTCGCCCGGCCCGACATGCTCCTTGGCCCGGAACATCGGAATCTCGACGAAGCGCGGACGCTGGTCCTGGCGCATCGCCGCGATGATCGGCTGCAACTGGGCATAGACCTGCTCTGGATCGTGCCCGTTGGTCAGGCGGAACGCCTCGACTCCATAGGCCTCCGCGTGTTCGACCAGCTTGTAGGACTGGCGGCTTTCAAGGGTGGCGTGGATCGCCAGGCCATTGTTCTCGCAGATAAACAGGACCGGCAGTTTCTGGACCGCGGCGAAGTTCAGGCTCTCGTGATAGACGCCCTCCTCGGTCGCGCCATCGCCGAAGACACAGACCGTGATGGCGTCGCTGTCGCCCCACTGGCTCTTCAGCGCGGCGCCGACGGCGTGCGGAATGGTGCTGGAAACCACCGCCGACGAGCCCATCATGCCGACATCGGGGGCTGCCAGATGCATCGAGCCGGCCTTGCCCTTGGCGAAGCCATCGGCGCGGCCATAGAGCTCCGCGATCATCGCCTGCATGTCCCCGCCCTTGGCCAGATAATGCGCGTGGCCGCGATAGGTGGTGAACAACAGGTCGCTGGTGCGCAGATGCGCACAGAGGCCGACCGCAGCCGCTTCCTGCCCGATCGAGAGATGGACCGGGCTCTGGATTTTGTCGGACGGGTAGAGTTCGACAATGCGCTCCTCGACCATGCGGATCCGAAGCATGGCGGTAAGCATGTCGGCGCGCGAGGGCGCGGCCGTGATCTTGGCTTCTGGGGTCATCGGATGTCTCTATTCGGCAGGGGCGAGCGCGATGCGCTTCAGGGGGAATTCATGCCGCTTCCCGGTTCGGCCGACCCGGAACGGGGTCCCGGGACGCAAATATGTGTTCAGCAGGGCGTAGCGGCAGCTGTCGCTCTGGTTCCGATGCGATCCATGCACCAGATGACCGTGCATGAAGACGACCGAGCCACGCGGGACGTTGGTCGCCACCCGCGGGTAGATATCGGGCACCAGCGAGGTTTCGCGCACGCCGCTGCGGGCATCGAAATCTTCATCCTCGACCGCCTCGACCGGCAGCCGACCCTCGCGGTGAGACCCCGGATAGACATAGAGCCCGCCATTCTGCTCGGTGATGTCTACCAGGGATATCCAGGCCGAGGCAAAGCAGCTTGTATCGGTCTCGACGTAGAAATTGTCCTGGTGCGGGTGAAAGCCAGCACTGTCCGGGTTGCGGAAGAAGAACTGGCTCTGCAAGCCGTTCGCCTCGGCACCGACCAGGGCGTCGATGACCGCCAGAATGTCCGGGTGGGCCATGGTCTTCTCGAACATGCCGCCCATCTGGTGGACATTCATCACGGAGCGATAGCTGCCGTCGGCAATGCTGGACAGATCCTGGGAGGCGGCGATCAGTGACTCGCACCAATCTTCGGACAGCAGGCCGCTGGCCACTGCATATCCATGGGCCTGGTAGTGGTCGATCAGGCCGTGTGGGTTAAACGTCATGATCGTTCATTTCCCGCCATCTCATTTCCTCAGGCCACGTCGGCATAATCGAAACCGGAGCGCCAGCGATCGGCAAAGCGCCCCATCTCAATCATTGCGTTGTCGGTGTTCTGGCGCACGGCGTCGGACGCGCGGCAGAGATCCTGCGTCGCCTGCACGATGTCGGCACGTGCGTGCCTGTTGATCGCGTCGCTCAGAGTTGCGCGGTCATCGCCGCCGAACTGGTCGGCGAGTTCGAGCGCGAAGTCGAAATAGCCGGTGGCCATCGCGAATGGGATCAGCAGGGCAATCCTGCGAAGCATCCGGTCGTCGAGGGCGGCCGGCATGCCTTCGGCGAGTGGGTCGCGCAGGAACACCGCGTCTGCATAGAGTGCGCGTTCGCGCCCGACATGGAATCGCTTGTCCAGCCGTTTGCCCGACCGCAGGAAGATATCGAGGAAACCATAGAACTGGAATCCCTGCTCCTCCATCAGAACGCACAGATGGTGGAACAGCGGCTGATCCTTGTAGACTTGGCAGAACCAGACCTCGCTGACGACGGCCACGGTGTTCTGCGCCAGCATGCGCGGTGCATGCTCCAGGATCTGCTGCTCGCTGCCCTGGGTATCGAGCTTGATGATCTCGCCGAAGCCGGACAGGTCTTTCGCGGAATCGAAGATCACGTCGTCCAGGCGCCGAGTCTCGATCTCGAATGTTTCGCGCGGGTCGAGCGAGACCATGTTGTAGCGCCGGGTGACCGCATCGTTCTGGGCCAGCAGGGAGTTATTGGTTGGCGCGGCATAGGTATGGAAGCGCTGCAGACCGCCGGCCCCGACCGCAAGCGGCTCGATGTGAACCTGGTGGAACGACCGCGCCAGGTCCTGATCGGCGCACAGGGCCGCATAGCCCTCGGGGTCCGGCTCGAAGCCCAGCATCGCGCAC
>JAJFJE010000120.1 GCA_021774355.1 Alphaproteobacteria bacterium | reverse complement strand
CCATGTCGATGGCCTCGATGTTGCGCGGACTGGCGCTCTTGATCGCGGTGAAATAGTTCTGGCAGATCGCCAGATAGTCACGGATCAGCGTGCGGAACGGCGACAGCGCCAGGATCACCTTGCCCAGGGCATGGCCGGCCTCGTCGGCGATGGCGAAGACCAGGCGGTTCTCCTCGATCCCCAGGGTCAGGCGGTACGGCCCGTCATGGTCGCCGATGGGGGAAAAGCTGTTCTCCTCGAGCAGGTCGAAGATGGCGACCTTGCGTTCGTGATCGATCTCCGGGCTGCGGCGAAAGACGTTTATGTCGTCGAGCACGACGCTGATCAGCCGCCGTGTCGACGGCTCGCTCAATTGGCCCCGCCCAGCCGCAAGGCGACCGACAGGGCATGGGCGTCCAGCCCCTCGGCCCGGGCCAGGGTGACCGCCGCCGGACCGATCGCCCGCAACGCCCGCTCGTCGCAGCCGACCAAGGTCGTGCGTTTGAGAAAATCGAACACCGACAGGCCGGACGAAAACCGGGCGGTCCGGGCGGTCGGCAGCACATGGTTGGGGCCGGCGACATAGTCGCCGATCGCCTCGGGGGTCAGCCGCCCCAGGAAGATCGCCCCGGCATGGGTGATGCGCGCGGCCAGGCCGTCCGGGTCGGCCACGGCCAGTTCGAGATGCTCCGGCGCCAGGGCGTCGACCAGGGCCGGTGCCTCGTCCAGGCTGGCCAGGCGGATCACCGCGCCATGGGCCTGCCAACTGGCCCGCGCCGCACCCCGCGGCAGGCGCTCCAGATGGCGCGCCACCGCAGCGATCACGGCATCGGCAAAGCCGTCGTCGTCGGTCAGCAGGATGGCCTGGGCGGCCGCGTCATGCTCGGCCTGGGACAGCAGGTCCGCGGCGATCCAGTCCGGGTCGTTGGCGCCGTCCGCGACCACCAGGATTTCGCTGGGGCCGGCGATCGAATCGATCCCCACCTGGCCGAACACCTGGCGCTTGGCGGCGGCGACATAGGCATTGCCGGGACCGACGATCTTGTCGACCGGGCGGATGGTGGCGGTGCCATAGGCCAGGGCGGCGACCGCCTGGGCCCCACCCACCCGATAGATCTCCGTGACCCCGGCGCGGGCCGCGGCGGCCATGACCGCGGGGTTCACGGTGCCGCCCGGCGTGGGCACCACCATGACGATGCGGCCGACCCCGGCGACCTTGGCCGGCAGGGCGTTCATCAGCACCGACGACGGGTAGCAGGCGGTGCCGCCGGGGACATAGAGGCCGGCCGACGACACGGCCGTCCAGCGCAGCCCCAGGCGGACCCCGACCGTGTCGGTATAATGGTCGTCGGCCGGCATCTGGCGGTCGTGGAAGCGCTCGATGCGGGTTGCGGCCAGGTCGATCGCAGCCAGCAGGTCATCGGGAACCTGGGCGACCGCGGCGGCGGCCTCGGCGGCCGTCAGGCGCAGCCGGTCGACGGTCAGCCCGGCCTTGTCGAAGCGGTTGGTATAGTCGACCAGGGCCTGGTCGCCGTCCGCCCGCACCGCCCTGATGATGTCGCTGACCACGGCGTCGACATCGACCGACATTTCCCGCTTGGCGCCCAGCAGGGCGGCGAAGCGGGCGGCGAAATCGCCCTGGCCGGTGCGCAGGTCAAGCGGCATGGGCCACCGCCTGGCCGAAGGCCGCCAGCCAGGGGGCAATCTCGTTGTGCCGGGTCTTGAAGGCCGCCCGGTTGACGATCAGCCGCGAGGTGATCTCGGCGATGACCTCGACCTCGACCAGGCCGTTGGCCTTGAGGGTGGCGCCGCTCGACACCAGGTCGACAATGCGCTGGCTCAGGCCCAGCACGGGGGCCAGTTCCATGGCTCCGTTCAGCTTGATGCATTCGGCCTGGACCCCGCGCACGGCGAAGTGGCGCCGGGTCACCTCGGGATATTTGGTGGCGACCCGGACATGGCTCCAGCGGCTGGGATCGTCGGTTGCCGACAGGTCGGCCGGCTCGGCCACCGACAGGCGGCAATGACCGATGCCCAGGTCGAGCGGGGCATAGAGTTCGGGATAGTCGAACTCCATCAGCACGTCATTGCCGGCGACCCCGAGATGGGCGGCGCCGAAGGCGACGAAGGTCGCGACGTCGAAGCTGCGGACCCGGATCACCGACACTGCCGGATGGGCGGTCCGGAACATCAGGGCGCGCGACCGGGCGTCGTCGAAGGCCGGCTCCGGGGTCAGCCCGACCCGGTCGAGCAGCGGGCGCAATTCTTCCAGGATGCGGCCCTTGGGCAGGGCCAGCACCAGACCATCCTGGACAGGCGGGGTCTCCATCACGTCATCACACCTCGTGGCGAGGGATCTGCCGGGTCACCCAGGGCGCGCCCAGGTCCCGGAAGCCGCCCTCGATCGCCTCGACCTCCAGCCTTACCACCGCGTCGCCGGCAAAAACCAGATCGATGCGGTGTCCCACATCGCAGGGGGGCGCGTCGATGGTCAAAAGCTCCAGAACCTGTTCGACCGCGCCGCCGTCGATGCCGCGGCTGGACGCCCGTATCACCCGGTCGAAATGCAAGCCGCACCGCACCCGCGACGGCACCGCGTCCGCGGCCTCCCAGCGGAAGCGATTGAGCACCAGGGCGAACCGGCGGGCGGCTTTCAGATAGCGCATGTCGGCCGCCCGGACCACGGCATCCTGGACGCAGGCGGCGACCACGGCGAGGTCGTCCGCGTCCTCGATGCCGAGATGCAGCCGGCCGCTCATCGGCTCTCGTCGAGCCGGGCGATGCGCGCGCCCACCGCCGACAGCTTCTCTTCGACCCGCTCATAGCCGCGGTCGAGGTGGTAGACGCGGTTGACCACGGTTTCGCCCTCGGCGGCCAGCCCGGCCAGGACCAGCCCGACGCTGGCCCGCAGGTCGGTGGCCATGACCTGGGCGCCCTTCAGCCGGCCGACCCCCCGGATCAGGGCCGAGCCGCCATGGACCGTGATCCGGGCGCCCATGCGGGCCAGTTCCGGGACATGCATGAAGCGGTTCTCGAAAATCGTCTCGGTGATCATGGCGGCGCCCTCGGCGGTCGCCATCAGGGTCATCAGCTGGGCCTGCAGGTCGGTCGGAAAGCCGGGGAAGGGCTGGGTCATGACGTCGACCCCCACGACCCGGCTGCCGTTGCGCTTGACATAGAGGCCGCGCGCCGTCGGGGTGACCTCGACCCCGGCCTTTTCCAGCACCTCGATCACCGCCGCGACCGAGTCCGGCCGGGCCCCGACCAGTTCGACGGCACCGCCGGCGATGCCCACCGCCATGGCATAGGTGCCGGTCTCGATGCGGTCCGGCAGGATGGCATAGCGGGCGCCGTGCAGGCTGGAGCGGCCACGGATGGTCAGGCGTTCACTGCCGACCCCGTCGATATCGGCGCCCATCGCGATCAGGCACTGGGCCAGGTCGGTGATCTCGGGCTCGCGGGCGGCATTGTCCAGGACGGTCTCGCCCCGGGCGAGGCAGGCGGCCATCAGCAGGTTCTCGGTGGCCCCGACCGAGACGAAGGGGAAGCTGATCCGCGCGCCCTGCAGGCCGCGGGGGGCGGCGGCATGGACATAGCCTTCGTCCAGGCGGATCGACGCGCCCATCGCCTCCAGGCCCTTGAGGTGCAGGTCGACCGGCCTTGTGCCGATGGCGCAGCCGCCCGGCAGCGAGACCTTGGCCGCGCCCATGC
>JAJFJE010000119.1 GCA_021774355.1 Alphaproteobacteria bacterium | reverse complement strand
GCGGCAGATAGCCCGTCCGGGTAAAACCCAGATAGGCCTGGGCCTCGTTGACCATCAGGGTCTCGTTCTCCGCGTCATAGCCAAGCGAGGCCAGGGTTTGGCGGATGGTCGCCCGATCCTCGCCGGTCAGCACGGTGCGCCAGAACAGCAGGCAGGCGGTGCGGTAGGCGCCATCGACGAAAAACCAGCCATGGGCAACCTCGTGGGCCAGGATGGTCTTCCGGAGACTGATTTCGGCGCGCCGCATCCCGCCCACCCGGCCATCCATCCGGGCGATCGAGAGCAGGGCGCCCGGACCGCGATCGGCGACATAGCCGCCATCGGCCGGACGGATCAGGCCGTTGGCAACGGCCAGGGCGCGGATGCGCCGCTCGTCGTCGCTGATCAAGGCCCCGGCGAGGGTAAAGAAGCGGGCCAGCGAGCGGGCCGAATAATCATGACCCGAGGGTCGGGTATGATGATCGAGGAGGCTGGCCATAAGGCCGGCATCGACCACCCGGTTGCGCGGCGCGCCGGCAAACTCGATCAGGGCCGCGACCCGGTCGAGGGCGGCGGACTGGGCATAGCGGGAGGGGAAGTCGAGCACCAGAACCCTTGGCTTCCGGGCCAGGCGAAAAACCCGCAGGCGCGTCGTCAGGGTGGTGGCGATGCTGTCCGGATCGGCCAGCGGCGGCAGCGCCTGCTCGATCGCCGTGCGGCCCTCGGGAACCGCACGGGCAAATGCCCGAGGGACCGCCGGCGGTCCCAAACACAGGACGATGACCGCCAGGACCGCCCACCATGGGCGGGCGCGGGCGGGGCGCCGATCGGCCGCGATCCGCCGCCCCGGCCATGCCGAAGGCCGCGCCGGCGCCGGCTCCCGGGGGCCGGCGCCGACAACGGCGTCAGGCACAGTATTGGCCGCCGTTGATCGTGAGGGTCGAACCGGTGATCCAGGCGGCCTCGTCGGCGGCCAGGAAGGTCACCGCCCGGGCAATTTCGTCCGCGGCGCCGAGGCGGCCCGCCGGGATCTGGGCAATGATCTTCTGCAGCACGGCCTCGGGCACGGCCGCGACCATTTCGGTGTTGATGTAGCCGGGGGCGACGGCGTTGACCG
The DNA here is from genome assembly GCA_021774355.1 of Alphaproteobacteria bacterium. Classification (GTDB taxonomy): domain Bacteria; phylum Pseudomonadota; class Alphaproteobacteria; order Zavarziniales; family Zavarziniaceae; genus JAJFJE01. Next base: position 5,661 of record JAJFJE010000119.1, on the reverse strand, counting down.
TGATCCCCTTGGCGGCGCTTTCCATGGCCAGAGCCTTGGTGAAGCCGATCAGGCCGGCTTTCGCTGCGGAATAATTCGTCTGACCCATCTGGCCCTTCTGGCCGTTGATCGACGCGATATTGATGATACGGCCGAAATTGCGCTCGCGCATGCCCTCAATGACATTGCGGCACATGTTGAACAGGGAACTGAGATCGGTGTCGATCACCGCCTGCCAGTGCTCGGGCTTCATGCGGTGGAGCATGGTGTCGCGGGTGATCCCGGCATTATTGACGACCACCTGGACCGGCCCCAGATCGGCCTCGACCTTGGCCAGGCCGGTCCGGCATTCGTCGAAATCCGCCACCGACCATTTGTAGACGGCGATGCCGGTTTCGCCCTTGAACTTGGCCGCCGCGGCATCATTGCCGGCATAATTGGCGGCCACCGTGAAGCCGGCGGCGTTCAGCGCCACCGAAATGGCCTCGCCTATGCCGCGCGTGCCACCGGTGACCACTGCTACCTTACCCATGAGACCCTCCTCAAGCCGTCGCTTTGTCTTTGCTCGGAATTCGGCGACGCGTCAGTCGCGGGCAACCGTCAGGGCGATGCCCATGCCACCGCCGATGCACAGCGTGGCAAGGCCCTTCTTGGCATCGCGCTTCTGCATTTCGTGCAGCAGGGTGACCAGCACCCGGGCACCCGACGCCCCGATCGGATGGCCGATGGCGATCGCCCCGCCATTGACATTGACCTTGGCGGTATCCCAGCCCAGTTCCTTGTTGACCGCCAGGGCCTGGGCGGCGAAGGCCTCGTTGGCCTCGATCAGGTCCAGCTGGTCGACGGTCCAGCCGGCCTTGGCCAGGGCGGCACGGGAGGCCGGGATCGGGCCGGTGCCCATGATCGCGGGATCGACCCCGGCATGGGCCCAGGAGACGATCCGGGCCAGCGGCGTCAGGCCCCGCTTGGCGGCTTCGGCAGCGCTCATCAGCACCACGCCGGCGGCACCGTCATTGATCCCGCTGGCATTGCCGGCGGTCACCGTGCCCTCCTTGTCGAAGGCAGGCCGCAGGTTGCTGAGAAGATCGATGGTCACGCCCTTGCGGATATATTCGTCATCGGCCACGACCACATCGCCCTTGCGCCCCTTGATCACCACCGGGGTGATCTCGTCCTTGAAGCGGCCCGCCGCCTGGGCCGCCTCGGCCTTGTTCTGCGAGGCCACGGCGAAGGCATCCTGCTCGTCGCGGGTCAGTTGCCATTTACGCGCCACGTTCTCGGCGGTGTTGCCCATGTGGTAGCCGTGGAAGGCGTCGGTCAGGCCGTCCCGCAGCATGGAATCGAGGAATTTGAGATCACCCATCTTCACGCCGTTGCGCAGGTGGGCGACGTGCTGGGCCTGGCTCATGCTCTCCTGGCCCCCGGCGATGACGATGGGCGAATCGCCGCGGGCGACCGCCTGGTAGCCGAGGGCGACGGCGCGCAGGCCCGAGCCGCATAACTGGTTGATGCCCCAGGCCGGCACTTCCACCGGCAGGCCGGCATTCACCGATGCCTGGCGGGCCGGATTCTGCCCCTGCCCCGCCGTCAGGATCTGGCCGAGAATGACTTCGGACACGTCAGAGCCGGCGATCTGCGCCCGCTTCAACAGCTCGGAAATCACTGTCTGGCCGAGAAAATGGGCGGGAACCCCCGCGAGGGCTCCACTGAACGAGCCCACCGGCGTGCGGGTGGCAGCGACAATGACGACGTCAGTCATGACTCTTTCCTCATGATTGGAGCAAATGCTCGCGAAAGGTTGTATGGGGCCGGGCGGAAGGGGCGGGCTTCATCGCGCGCTGAACCATAACGAGCGGCCGGAGTGGGCGCAAACGTCGAAATCGCGATGCGCTTTCTGCGAATTCGCACGCGGCGCTTGCGTCTCGGCACTGCAACACGGACAATCACGTAACGGACACCCTCTCAGAACCGGATTTCACCGTGGCAAAAAAACCGCAAGGCGAGGCGCCGGTCACCATCAAGAAGTACGCCAACCGCCGACTCTACAACACTGCGACATCGAGCTATGTGACCCTCGACCATCTGTCGCAGATGGTGAAAAGCGGCGAAGACTTCGTGGTCTTCGACGCCAAGACCGGGGAAGACATCACCCGGTCGGTGCTGACCCAGATCATCTTCGAGGAGGAAGGCAAGGGGCAGAACCTGCTGCCCATCCGCTTCCTCCGCCAGTTGATCCGCTTCTATGGCGACCAGCTCCAGGCCGTCGTGCCAAACTACCTCGATCTGTCGATGGAATCCTTTGCGCGGAATCAAGAACAGGTCCGCAATATGGTGACCGAGGCGATTGCCGGTAAGAACCCGTTCCGCTCTTTCGAGGAACTGGCCCGCCAGAACATCTCCCTGTTCGAACGGGCGGCCCGGGCCTTTTCGCCGTTCGGCGCCCTGCGCGAAAACAGCGAAGGCGAGGCGCCGCCGGCGCCCGGCGGCGAGTCCGAGATTGCCGCCCTCAGGGCGCAGATCGACTCGATGCAGAGCCGCCTGGACAGCCTGGTCCCGCCCAAGAAGACCGGCAGCGATTCCTGAACCGGCCTGGGCGAGACCGCGGCCTCATTCTTCCGATGGCGCCGCGGTCTCGCCGGACAGCCAGTCGACCCGCGCACCACCGGTGCCCCGGCGCCCCAGGGTGTCGACGATGGCGGGCAGGTCGGCCGCCAGCGCCGCGGCAAGACCGAAGGGCGGGCGCACCAGGATAAGGCCGCTGCCGGCCAGGCGGCGGGGATCGTCGGCCGGTTCGACCAGCAGTTCGACGCGCAGCACCCGGGCCAGGCCCGAACGATACAGGGCAGCGGCCAAGCCGTCGGCCGCAGCACGTCCCTTGACCGGATACCAACCCGCCAGAATCGCCGTCGACAGGCGCTGCCCGGCCTGCACCAGGCCGGTCGCCAGGCGGGTAAAATCGTCAGCTGTCTCGTAGGGCGGATCGATCAGCACCAGGCATCGCGGGGTGGCCGGCGGCAACAATGCCTTGAGGCCGCCCCAGCCGTCGCGGCAATGGACCGCGGCGCGGCGGTCGCCGGCCAGCGCCCGGCGCAACCGGCTGGCCACGCCGGGGTCGCGCTCGCAGGCGATCAGGCGGTCCTGGGGGCGCAGGCAATCCCGGGCCAGGATGGGCGACCCCGGATAGCTGTCGGGATAGGGCGCCACGGCGGCCACCAGCCGCGCCGCCAGGGGCGGCAGGGCGGCGGCCGATTCCAGCCGGCCGATGCCGGCGGGCCATTCGCCGTCCGCAGCCCGGTCATAGAGGCCGGCGCCGGCATGGCTGTCGAGCACGGTCACCGCGCCCGGCTTCCGGGCCAGATAGTCGAGGATGGCGAGCAACACGCCATGCTTGAGAACATCGGCGACATTGCCGGCATGAAAGCCGTGGCGGTAGTTCACGGCGCGGTCTGGCGCACCAGGCGGGCGGCAAAAAAGCCGTCTGTGCCGTGACGCGCCGGGGTCAGGACGAGATAAGGCCCGGGACCGGGCGCCGGTGCCGGCGACCCGGTGTCGCTCCAGGCCTCGGACAGGGGCACCACACGGAATTCCGGATGGCGGCCCAGAAACGCCGTCACCCGCTCCTCGTTCTCGACCGTCAGCACAGAACAGGTGGCATAGACCAGCGTTCCGCCCGGCCGCACCAGCGTTGCCGCCCGCGCCAGCACCTCGTCCTGGAGCACGATCAGGCGGTCCAGTTCGTCGGCGCTGCTCCGCCACTTGGCGTCGGGATTGCGCCGCCAGGTGCCGGTGCCGCTGCACGGGGCATCCACCAGCACCCGGTCGAAGCTGCCGCGCCGGCGCTTGAGCCAGGAATCGCCGGCGACCAGGGCGTGGCATTCGGCATTGTGGACGCCCGCCCGGCGCAGGCGCAATCCGGCGTCGGTCAGCCGCCGGGCGTCGATATCGGTCGCCGACAGGCGGCCCTTATTGGCCATGCAACCGGCCAGGGCGAGGGTCTTGCCGCCGGCCCCGGCACAGAAATCGAGCACCCGTTCGCCCGGCCGCGCACCCACCAGCAGGGCGGCCAACTGGGATGCCTCGTCCTGCACCTCGAACAGCCCGTCCCGCCACACGGCGGTGCGCGCCAGGGCCGGCCGGCCGTCGACTCTCAGTCCCAGGGGCGACAGGACGGTCGGCTTTGCCGCGATGTCTTCGGCCGCAAGCCGCAGGACCACCTCGTCGCGGGAGGCCTTGAGGGCGTTCACCCGCAGGTTCAGGCCGGTCTCGGCGTTCAGCGCCTCGATCTCGACGGCAAAGCGCGGCCCGAAACGGGCCTGTAGCGGCTTGGCCAGCCAGTCAGGCAGATTGGCCGCCACGGCCGGCGGCTGATCCGGATGGTCGAGGGTACGGCCCTCGAGCACCGGAATGGCCTTGGCCTCGATCGCCGGCAGGCGCGGCAAATGCTTCATCACCGCGGCTTTGGGCAGTTTCTCGAGCAGCAGCAGGGCGGCGACCAGACGGGCCAGCGGGGCCGGCCGCACCCCCGCCCGGTCGAGCCACCAGTCGAGCTGGCGGCGCGAGCGTTGGATCCCCAGGATCAGCCGGGCGATCCGCCCGCGGTCGGCGGGAGACCACCGCCGCTGGTCGAAGGCGGCCTGTAGTACGCGGTCCGCGGCGCGGCCGCTATCGACCTTGACCGCGCAGTCGAGGGCGGCAGCGGCGAGCAGCGCCTCGGCCTTGACGGCGGGGCGGCGAAACGGCCGAGCGGCCGTCGGGGATGATCGAGTCGAGCTCATGGCGGTGCGACAGTAGCGACGGCGAGACGGTCTGTCGCACAAGTTTTATGCACAAAATTTGTGCAATGACGCAACTTTGTGCATACGGCGGATCAGTTGCCCGCGTGTCGGGGCATTTCACGCAGCGCTGCGGCGAGATGCCCGGTTGGCACGCTTCTTGACTCTGCTTGGCCGGGTGGCGCGGCCGGTCGCTGCCTTTCGCATCATGCGGGGGACACGGCCGGAGCGGCCTTACTTGGCAATCGTGGGGGTAGACCATGAAACTCGTGATAGCCGTCATCAAACCATTCAAGCTCGATGACGTGCGTGAAGCCCTGGCCGCCGTTGGCGTGCCCGGGCTTACCGTCAGTGAAGTCAAGGGTTTCGGGCGGCAGAAGGGCCACACCGAAATCTACCGGGGCGCGGAATACACGGTCAGCTTCCTGCCAAAGGTGAAGATCGAAGCCGCCGTATCGGACGACATCGTCGACCAGGTGGTCGAGGCCGTACAGAAGGCGGCCCATACCGGCAAGATCGGCGACGGCAAGGTCTTTGTCATCGACCTGCAACAATCCGTCCGCATCCGCACCGGCGAGACCGGGCCGGACTCGCTGTGACCCCTGACATGAGGACCCTTTCCATGAAGATGAACTGGAAAACCGCGCTCCTCCTGAGCGCGGCCGGCGCTACGGCGTTCGGTTTCGATATTGCGGCCTTTGCCCAGGATGCCGAGGCTGCCGCCCCACCGCCCACCATCGATACGGGCGCCACCGCCTGGATGCTGACCTCGACGGCGCTGGTGCTGCTGATGTCGATCCCCGGCCTGGCCCTGTTCTACGGCGGCATGGTGCGGAAGAAGAACGTGCTGGCCACCTTGATGCAGACCTTTGCCATCATCTGCGCCATCTCGGTGGTGTGGTACGTGGTC
>JAJFJE010000118.1 GCA_021774355.1 Alphaproteobacteria bacterium | reverse complement strand
GCCGTCATCGGTCACCTCGATCAGATCCGGGTAGCGAAGCACGCGGCGCGTGGATCCGGCCGGCATCGTCACACAGGCGAGCCAGCGTTCACGACGAGCCATCGCACCGGTCGCATCGACCGACTCTTCGTAGACGGTTGGAACCACGCCAGGGCCGTGCCCATCGCCCGCAGCAACACCGCGAGAGGAAAGCCATTCGGACAACTCGGAGGGGCCGCGCGTCTCGAACATTCGGATCTCTCGTTCGGAGAACACTTCACACCCCGAGGTCACCAACGCGGCTGCCTGCTCAGTGATCAACAGTCGGTGCAGCATCTGCGATGCCTTCGGTCGCACGCCCGTCGTGAGCGGGTGAGCCGACCCCAGCACCGCCTTCTGGCCGTCGAGGGTTGGCCACACGACAGGCCCTGCCCATGGCATCGAGTTGTCGCGCTCCAGGAGGCCGGCCTCGACCATTTTGCGGATGCGTTGCCGTGCGGTCTCCCACGAGCCGTCGTAGAAGAACCGGGCCGCCTGGCGGACGCTGATGACCGTGAACCGCGGGCGTGTCAGATGGTCTGTGTGAGTTGATCCGGAGGAGGAATCATGAACGCTATGGCTGTTGACGACCACGACGCTACGGATGTATCAGATGCTGCTGGGCTTCGCCGGGAGGTGTTCTCGGATGCGCTGATTGATCACGTACTCGCCGAGACCCGTTCGCGAGGGTTGGAGTTGACTGGCAAGGACGGCTTTTTGAACGAGATGCTCAAGGCCGTCCTTGAGCGGGGCATGGGCGCCGAGCTGACCGAGCATCTGGGCCGCGATGCCCACGCCCGTGGCGGGGACGGAAACCACCGCAACGGCACTTCGCGCAAGACCGTGGCCACCGAGGTCGGCCCGGTGGAGCTGGATCAGCCCCGCGATCGGCAGGGCTCGTTCGCCTCCCAGCTCGTCCCGAAGGGCGCCCGCCGGCTCGGCGGGCTGGAGGACCAGATCATCTCGCTGTACGCCGGCGGAATGACCGTCCGGGAGATCGAGCACCACCTCGCGCGGACCCTGGGGGTGGAGCTGTCGCACGAGTCCATCGCCAACGTCACCGACGCGGTCCTGGACGAAGTCGCGGCCTGGCAGCACCGCCCGTTGGAGGCGTTCTACCCGGTGGTGTTCCTGGACGCGATCCACATCAAGATCCGCGATGGAGCCCACGTGAAGACCCGCGCTGCCCACATCGCGGTCGGGGTCGATCTTGAGGGCGTCAAGCACGTGCTCGGCATCTGGGTGCAGGCCAAGGAAGGCGCGGCGTTCTGGGCCAGCGTGTGCGCCGAACTGGCCAATCGCGGCGTCAAAGACGTCCTGATCGTGGCCTGCGACGGGCTGACCGGACTGTCCGAGGCGATTGCCGCGACCTGGCCTTTCGCCGAGGTGCAGACCTGCGTGGTGCACCTGATCCGGGCCTCGATGCGGTTCGTGTCCTACAGCGACCGCAAGAACGTGGCCAAGGCACTCAAGCCGATCTACACCGCCGCCAACGCCGAGGCCGCCAGAGCCGCACTGGAGGCCTTCGCCGAATCGCCGCTGGGCGCCAAGTACCCCACCGCCGTCAGGTCGTGGGAGGCCGCCTGGGAGCGGTTCATCCCGTTCCTGGCCTTCGGCCCAGCCACACGCAAGCTGATCTACACCACGAACTCGATCGAGTCGCTGAACTACCAGCTGCGCAAGATCACCAAGAACCGCGGGCACTTCCCCAGCGATGCCGCCGCGATCAAGCTGCTATGGCTAGCCATACGCAACATCGAGGACCGACGAGACCGAGAACGCGCCAAGGACGCTCAACGCCGAGCAGACGGCCACGCAGGCCCCCGGAAATCGATCCCCAGACTCGTCGAAGGCGCCACCATCCACGGTTGGCGAGCCGCACTGGCCGAACTCGCACTGGCCTACCCGGAACGCTTCGACCCCCACATGTGACAGACATCACTAACCAAAACTCACACAATTATCTTGACAGGCTCCTTAGACTCAAACCGTCAACGCAACACCAAGCAATCTATGGTGGAGGTGGACGATGGCTAAGATTGGCCGGCCCGGACTGCCGCCGGAGGAACGGCAGCGGGTCTGGGATATGTGGAAGGCGGGGTCGTCGATCAGTGAGATCTCGCGATCGGTCGACTCGCCGCCGGGTTCGGTGTTTTCGATCCTGCGGCCCAAGGGCGGGATCTATCAGTCGCCGCAGAAGCGCCGGGCGGGGACATTGAGTCTGTCCGATCGGGAGGAGATCTCCCGCGGTCTGGCGGCGGGCGACTCGTACCGCCAGATCGGTCGCCAGCTGGGACGGCCTGCGTCAACGATCAGCCGAGAAGTCGGGCAGAACGAGGGTAGGGAGCGCTATCGCGCCATCGACGCAGACGACCGCGCCTGGCGCCGGGCCCGGCGTCCTCAGAAGCCCAAGCTGGCCACGAACCCTGTACTGCGAGGCTACGTCGCTGCACGCCTGAAAGAGGAATGGTCTCCGGAACAGATCGCTGGTCGGCTGAAGAAGCAGTACCCAGCCGGGTCGCGGATGCTGATCTCGCACGAGGCGATCTATCGGTCGCTGTACATCCAATCCTGGAATGTGCTGGACAAGTCGTTACAGAAGCAGTTGCGCACCGGCAGACCGATTCGTCGCGCGGTCAGCAACACCACCTCCGGCCAGTGGCGCTCGCAGATCAAAGACGCCGTGTCGATTGATGCCCGTCCAGACGACGTCGCGGACCGCGCTGTTCCAGGTCACTGGGAAGGCGATTTGATGATCGGATCGGAGCAGTCCCAGATCGCCACGGTCGTGGAACGCTCCAGCCGCTACACCTGCTTAGTCCAGGTCGACTCACGCCATGCGTCCTCTGTTACTGAAGGACTGTGCCGGGAGCTGTCGGCGCTCCCGGAGACGATGTCTCGCTCCCTGACGTGGGACCGCGGCATGGAGCTGGCCGGACACAAAGACGTCGCCGCCGGCACCGGGATCAGCGTGTACTTCGCCGACCCACACTCGCCCTGGCAGCGCGGCACCAACGAGAACACCAATCGCTGGCTTCGTCAGTATTTTCCGAAGAAGACAAGCATGAACGGCTACTCCCAGGCTGACTTGCACCGAATCGCGGAGAGATTGAACAACCGGCCCCGGAAAACCCTCGACTACGACACTCCCGCCGAACGCTACGCCGCCCTGTTGCATTGACGATTTGAATCCAAGTCGGCTTTTTTCGCTTCAGTACCACAATGATGATGCCCGGTGGGGTTGGCTCGTTTTTTCGCTGCCATAGGTGGCTTGTCCGCGATGTGCCGCTCCACCGGGTGTGCATCGCTGATCAAGGCCGTGGCCTGATAGGAGCTTGCTCGCTCGTCCTGCCCGACTGAGGCGTGCCCGACCTCGGTCGGCGGTGCCGAACGTACGGCAACGGATCAGAAGGAGGCCCGCGGTGACTGTCATCGGAATTGATGCCCACAAGAACTGGCACACGCTCGTAGCTGTCGACGAGGTCGGCAGGAGGATCGATGTCCTCACAGTCGAGGCCCGGGCGGCCGGGCATCAGAAAATCATGACCTGGCTCGAGCAGTTCGAGGAGGTGATCATTGCGATCGAGAACTGCCGGCACCTGACCCGGCGCCTGGAAGCCGACCTGCTCGACGCCGGGCACAAGGTCGTGCGAGTCCACACCCGGCTGATGGCGGGTATGCGCCGGTCGGGTCGCGAACCCGGCAAGTCCGACCCGATCGACGCAGAGGCCGTGGCACGCGTTGCCCTGCGCGAAAGTGACCTACCGACGGCCGAGTTGCCGGGGCCGGCGCGGGAGATCAAGCTACTGTCCGACCACCGTCGCAGCCTGGTCGCTCGCCGTACCGCATTGCAGTCCAAGGTCCGCTGGTTCCTGCACGAGATCGACCCTGACCTGCAGATACCGTCCCGGGCGCTGCGTCGTTACCATCTTCTCGATGAGCTGATTACCCACCTGGACGGCCTGACCGGGGTCGTGCCGGAGATCGCCCGCGACATCTTGGAGGACATCCGATCGCTCACCCGGCGGATCAACGAGATCGAGAGCCGCCTGAGCAAGCTGGCGCGCGCGAATCATCAGCACCTGCTTGAGGTCCCGGGGCTTGGGGTGCTCGGAGCGGCCATGATCATCGGCGAGACTGCCGGGGTCAGGCGGTTCAAGTCCAAAGACGCCTTCGCCCGTTTTAACGGCACGGCTCCGATCCCAGTGTGGTCTGGCAACAAGGTCCGCGTCAGGCTGTCCCGGGGCGGTAACAGGCGCATCAACACCGCGCTGCACATGGCCGCGGTGACCCAGCTGCGGCTCGGCGGCGAAGGCACCGACTACTACGACAAGCTCATCGCCGCCGGCAAGACCCGAACCGAGGCATTGCGACTGCTCCGCCGCCGGATATCGGACCGGGTGTTCGCAGCGATGCGCGCCGACGAAGCACGGCCCGTGGCCGAGGCCACGTCGCCGCCTCCAACTGCAGCGCCACGCACTCCGATCCCTGCAATTCAGGCGGCGGCGTGAGCGGGGCTTGACATAGGAGCATCGCGGAGCTGGACCGTCCACAGCGCTGAAGGTTGAGTTCATCGACCGCCACAAGGACGAACACGGTGTCCAGCCGATCTGCGACGCACTGTCCGAGACCAGCGCCGCGATCGCGCCTTCGTCCTACTACGCCGCCAAGACCCGACCGCCCTCAGCGCGGTCGGTTCGCGACGCCGAACTGACGGCCGCGATCACCACGATGTACGAGGAGAACTACCACGTGTACGGCGCCCGCAAGATGTGGAAGGAGATGGGACGCGCCGGCCACCAGGTCGCCCGCTGCACCGTCGAACGCCTCATGAGAGCTGAAAGACTCAAGGGGGTCCAGAGGGCCAAGTCGCCGCGCACCACTCGGCCCAAGGCTGAGACCGAGCGGCCCGCTGACCTGGTGGAACGCAAGTTCGTCGCCGAGCGGCCAAATTAACTATGGGTAGCCGACATCACCTACATCCGCACCTACGCCGGGTGGGTGTACCCCTATCCGCCAGACTGAGGTGAGACACCCGGGCTGGCTGGTTGAGAGGCTGGGGCGTGAGGAGAAGGAGAATCCAGCATGACTATCACTGCAACTACTGACGCGGCCCTGGAGGCCTCGCAGCCGACGCCGACGACCTCGACGCAGGAGACGGTTCAGGCCCCGCGGACCGGGCGGCCGGCCCGGCGGACGTTCACGGCCGAGTACAAGCGGCGCATCGTCGCCGAGTACGAGCAGGCCCCGTCCGGGCAGAAGGGCCGCGTGCTGCGCCGGGAGGGCCTCTACGATTCCAGCGTCAAGCAGTGGCGGGCCCAGATCGAAGCGGGAACACTGGGCACCGTGTCCAAGAGAAGGCCCCGGGCTGGCCAGTCGCCGGAGCAGGCGCGCATCGCTGAGCTGGAAAAGCAGATCAGCAAACTCGAGTCAGACGCCGCCCGGAAGGACAAGGTCATCGCCGATCGTGACGCCGCGTTGGAGGTCATGGGAAAAGGTGTCGCGTTCTTGGAAGCGCTCTCCAAGAAAAACAAGGGGTGACCAGGGCCGCCTGGCGCACCTGGCAGGCCGAAACCGCGCAGCTGCTGACCGCGCTGCTGGGTGTGGTGCGGTCCTGCGCCCTGGTCGGTAGGTCGCGGGCGACCCATCATCGCCAGGCCAATCCGAAACCGCGCCAGTATGGGCCGCACCCCAAGGCCCGCCATCCTGCCGAGCTCACCGCCGCCGAGCGCACCGCGATACTGGAAGTGCTCACCAGCGAGGCCTACGCCGATCTGTCCGTGGCCCAGGTGTGGGCCCGCGAACTCGACGCCGGCCGGTATCACTGCTCGCAGCGCACGATGCACCGGATCCTGGCGGCGCAGGCGATGAACGGCGAACGCCGCCGCCAGGCCACCCATCCACCACGCAAGATCCCTGAACTGGTCGCGACCTCGTCAAATGACGTGTGGTCGTGGGATATTACGAAAATGCGGGGCCCGTCCAAGGGCATCTGGTACCACGCCTATGTCGTCATCGACATCTTCTCCCGCTACGTGGTGGGCTGGCGTATCGAGACCGTCGAAGACGGCGAACTGGCCGCTGACCTGGTCGCCGATTCCATCGCTGAGCAGGGCCGGGCGCCGGGGTATCTCCACGCCGACGGCGGTGCGGCGATGACCTCGAAGCCGTTGGCCTCGCTGCTGTGCGATCTGGATGTGACCCGGTCGCACAATCGGCCGCGGACCAGCAACGACAATCCCTACAGCGAGTCCCAGTTCAAGACGATGAAGTACACGCCGGACTACCCCGAGCGGTTCGCCAGCATCGGCCAGGCACGGGCCTGGATGAACCAGTTCATCCACTGGTACAACCACCAGCACCGCCATAGCGGGATCGGACTGCACACCCCGGCCAGCGTCCACGACGGCACCGCCGAGACCATCCGCGACAGGCGCCAGCTCGTGCTCGACGCCGCCTACGCCAAGCACCCCGAACGGTTCAACCGACGACCACACCCACCCCGACTCCCAGAGAAGGCGACCATCAACGACCCCGCCGCCCGAGAACCCGAAACTAGCCAAGCTCAACCGACTACCGCACGTCTCATTTGATTTGACACGCTCCGTGGGCCCCGAGACATTGCGGAACTGGTTGAACAAGTACCGCGAGACCCACGGCGGCACGGAGACCGAGGTGACGCTCGATGAGCGGGCACGACTCAAGGAGCTGGAGCGGGAGAACT
>JAJFJE010000117.1 GCA_021774355.1 Alphaproteobacteria bacterium | reverse complement strand
CTGCGCCGCTTCGAACATGCGGCGATCTTCCTGAGGATCGCGTGCACCTACACCCCCTTCACCACCATCGTCCTGGGCGGCCTCTGGGGCAGCGCGATCATCGTCCTGGTGTGGGCCGGCGCGCTGTTCGGGGTGGCCATGAAGCTGGCCTTCCCGCGCCGTTTCGAGCGTCTGTCGATCGCCGTCTATCTGGCGCTCGGCTGGGTTATCGTGATCGCCCTGGGGCCCCTGACCGAGCGCCTGGCCCCGGCCGATCTGGCGCTGCTGGTCGGCGGCGGGGTGATCTATTCCATCGGCACCGGGATCCATCTGTGGCACCGCCTGCCCTACCAGAACGCCCTGTGGCACGGCCTGGTCGTGCTCGCCGCCATGTGCCACTACGCAGCCATCCTGCGCGCCGCGGTGCTGACCTGACCAGACGCCCCGTTAACCAACGATAGCGGCGCCAAACTCAACTCCAGGTATTGAACTTTGTCTCCATCGACGACCTGGCCGAGCTGTTCGGCGGCGCCGATGTCGACGGCGTCACCGATCCCGGCGGACTGCAGAGCCTGGTCCAGGCCGGTGTCGCCGCCCAGGACGCAGGCGATAAGGTGGCACCGGCGCGCGCTGGCGGGTGCTCAAGCCCCGTCTTCCGCCTGGCCGCATGAGTGGGTCCGGCGGATCGGGCGAGGTGATGTTTCAGTTCTGTGAAATCCGGCAGGACGGCCCGGCGCGGTAGGATCCTGTTAAGGCGTGCCATGCAACCTGTGCGGCAAGCGTGGTGGCCGGGATGACCGGAGGGACCCGACATGGCCTGGAAATATGATGATGACGCGAAGGCCATGGTGGCCGGGAACGGGGCCGAACGGCTCGCCTTCCAGGGCCGGGTCGGGGACCGGCTCACCTTCCGCTGGGAGGCGGAGGGGGTGTCCCTGCCGGTGCTGGTCGCCGCCGAGGACGTGACGGCCGCGCGCCTGCGCCGCTGGTGCGTCGACTATGGCGAAGTGGTGCGGGACTGGGGCGGCGGCTTTGCCGAGACCATCCCCGATTATATCGAGCGCCGGCCCTGGTGGCCCGACCGGGGCCTGTGGCAGCGGGCCGATGCGGCGATCGAGGAGGCCCTGCTGCTCTGGCCGGCGACGGCCGGGACCGGACCGGCGCCGGTGTTCCTGAAGCGCCGCGGCGGCTTCCTGGGCTATGGCTGGAGCGAATGGCTGGCCCGCTATACCCTGCCGCCCCAGCCTGAACCCCTGGTCCCCGACACCCCCCTGCGCCATCTGCTGGGCCAGCACGTCCCCCAATGGGGCGAGCCCGACTGGCCCGTCCCCTTCGTCCTGCCCTTCGAGACCTACAAGCCCTATCACGAACTCTACAAGGATGGCGGCCCGGTCCGACAGGCACAGGACCCCGCCAGCCGCTATGACCCCGAGCACCCCACCTCCCGCTGGCGGCTGCTCCAATCCCGGCGATCGGAAGACTTCGACGTCGTGATGGTGGCCGAGGATTCCCCCGAACGGCTGGTCAAGGAGCCGGTTCCGGCCAAAGGGCACGCGGCCTTTCCCTATCCCTATTATCCGACCTATTACCGGGACGGCAAAGGCCTGGAACTGATGTTCCACATCTTCCCGGTCGGCACGGTCTTCGGCTCATACTCATCCCTGGGCCTGTTCTATTCACGCCACCGCATCTATCCCGAAAAGCTGGAGGGCACGCCGAAATTTCTGCTGCGCCGGGGTGCCGAGATGCTGCCCCTGGGCGGCGACCCGGTGCCAGAGGCGGTCTGGCACCGGGCCGACCAAGCCATCGTCGACGCCCTGATGGAAGATATTTTCGGCGCCAAGCTGCCCGCGTCCCGGCCTGGCGCCTCCCGGCGTGAAAAACAGAAGGTCCTCAGCCTGCGGGCGTGGGGGGGGTATTTCAACAGTACATGGACCGATGGAACTGCTGTCGGAACCTCCTTAGTTGCCTATGGCCAGTTCATGACCGACGGACACCTCGAACGCGTCTCGAAGGTCAAAATCAAGCTGCCCCTGTTCCGCGAATATGTCCGCGACCTCCGCCGTCTCCGCCCTTCCTGAACCGTGAGCCCCTCCATGTCCGACGAGTCCGACGACAATCTCGTTTTCCTTCCGCTCTCCCTGACGCTGAAACCGAATGCCGATGTTGACGGCTTCACCGTGCTCGCCGCCGGGGACGCCAATGGCGACCAGGTCATCGACGCCCGGGACCTGGTGTTCAGCCAGCTCGCGGTCTGGCGCGACCTGGACGGCGACGGCGCCACCGATCCCGGCGAACTGCAGAGCCTGGTCCAGGCCGGTGTCGCCGCCCAGGACGCAGGCGATAAGGTGGCACCGGCGCGCGCTGGCGGGTGCTCAGGCCCCGTCTTCCGCCTGGCCGCATGAGAGGGTCCGGAAGGACGGCCCGGCGCGGTAGGATCCTGTTAAGGCGTGCCATGCAACCTGTGCGGCAAGCGTGGTGGCCGGGATGACCGGAGGGACCCGACATGGCCTGGAAATATGATGATGGCGCGAAGGCCATGGTGGCCGGGAACGGGGCCGAACGGCTCGCCTTCCAGGGGCGGGCCGGGGACCGGCTCACCTTCCGCTGGGAGGCGGAGGGGGTGTCCCTGCCGGTGCTGGTCGCCGCCGAGGACGTGACGGCCGCGCGCCTGCGCCGCTGGTGCGTCGACTA
>JAJFJE010000116.1 GCA_021774355.1 Alphaproteobacteria bacterium | reverse complement strand
GTCGCGGCCAACCTCGTCGACCACGTCGCGCAGGGTGACGAAGCTGCCGGCCCGCTTGGACATTTTCACCGGCTCGCCGCCGCGGGTCAGCTTGACCATCTGGCAGATCTTGACGTCGAGTTCGGCAGCGCCGTCCGAGATCGCCTTGACCGCCGCTTTCATGCGCTTGACATAGCCGCCATGGTCGGCGCCCAGGACGTCGATCTGATGGTTGAAGCCGCGCTCGTATTTGTCGAGGTGATAGGCGATATCGGCGGCAAAATAGGTCCAGGCGCCGGTCGATTTGCGCAATGGCCGGTCGGTATCGTCGCCGAAATCGCTGGCCCGGAACAGGGTCTGGGGCCGCGGCTCCCAATCTTCCGGCTGCTTGCCCTTGGGCGCCTCCAGCACACCCTGATAGATCAGACCCTTGGCCGTCAGGACCGCGAGCGCATGATCGACCCGGCCGCTGTCGTGGAGGGCCTTTTCGGAAAAGAACACTTCGTGGACGATACCCAGGGCGACCAGGTCGTCGCGCACCAGGTCCATCATCCGCTTCAGGGCGAAGTCGCGCACCGGGGCCAGCCATTCCGCCTCCGGGCGGTCGACGAACAGGTCGTCATAGGCGGCCTTCAGTTCCTCGCCGATCGGAATCAGATAGTCGCCGGGGTAGAGACCTTCCGGGATCTCGCCGATATCCCGGCCATTGGCCTCGAGGTATCGCAGATAGGCCGAGCGGGCGACCACGTCGACCTGGCCCCCGGCATCGTTGATGTAATATTCCCGGGTGACCCGGTAGCCGACCTTCTCCAGCAGCGCGGCAAGGGCATCGCCGAACACGGCGCCCCGGCAATGACCGACATGAAGCGGCCCGGTCGGATTGGCCGAAACATATTCCACATTGACCAGCTCGCCCTGCCCCAGGGTGGCAGCGCCATAGGCCGGGCCGGCGGCGACGATCTCCGCCAGGCGATCGCGCCAGAAGCTGTCGGACAGGCGCAGATTGACGAAGCCCGGCCCCGCGACGCTGGCCTCGGCCACCGCCGGATGATCCGCCAGGGCCTTGGCGATCACCGCGCCCAGCGCCTGGGGCTTGACCTGCAGGGCCTTGGCCAGGACCAGGGCGGCGTTGGTCGCGACATCGCCATGGGTCGGATCGCGGGTCGGCTCGAGCCGGATCGCGCCGGCACCCGGGGGCAGCGGCGGCAGGACGCCGCTGGCCGACAAGTCGGCCAGCCGCGTCTCGAGGTCCCGGGTCAGGGTGGTGAAGAAATTGCTCATGGTTGTGGGATCACGGTTCTACAGTCAGGGGTGTATGGTCACGTCGAACAGGCGGGCGTGTTCTTCGATGGCGAAGCGATCGGTCATGCCGGCGATGAAGTCGGCCACCAGCCGGGCGGTGCGGGGCGTGCCGGCGCCGTCGGCACGGCGGGCCCAGGCGGCCGGCAGGCACTCCGGTTCGGCATGAAGCAGGGCAAACAGGTCGCGCACGATCCGCCTGGCTTTGGAGGTCATCCGGTTGACCCGGTCGGCGCGATACATACGGGTCTTCAAAAAGCCCTTCAAGGCCCGGTCCTGCCCGGCCATGGCGTCGGAAAACGCCACCACCGGCCGGCCGGCCGCGCGGATCGCCGCGACCGAAGCCGGCGCCAGCGCGGCCAGGCGCCGGCGGCTCTCGCCGATCACATCGTCGACCATCCGGTTGATCAGGCGGCGGACCACTTCATGAGCCTGGCGCTGCCGTTCTGCCCCCGGGTAGAGCGCCCGGACCTGGGCCACCACGTCGCCCACCAGGGGCACCTCGACCAGATCGTCCAGGGTGAACAGGCCGGCCCGCAGGCCGTCGTCGATGTCGTGATTGTTATAGGCGATGTCGTCGGCCAGCGCCGCCACCTGGGCCTCCGGGCCGGCATGGCTGGCCAGTTCCAGATCGTGCTCCGCGACATATTCCACGATCGCCAGGGGCAAGGGGCGGGCGCCGGTCCCGCCGGCGGCATCGAGCAGCGGGCCATTATGCTTGACCACCCCCTCCAGGGTTTCCCAGGTCAGGTTCAGGCCGTCAAAGGCGCCATAGCGATGTTCAAGCCGGGTCAGGATGCGCAGGGTCTGGGCGTTGTGGTCGAAGCCGCCAAACGGCACCATCACCGCGTCCAGGGCCTCCTCGCCGGCATGGCCGAAACAGGTGTGGCCCAGGTCGTGGGCGAGCGCCAGGGCCTCGGCCAGGTCCTCGTCGAGCGCCAGGACCCGGCCGATCGACCGGGCGATCTGGGCGACTTCCAGGGAATGGGTCAGGCGCGAGCGGTAGTGGTCGCCCTCGTGATAGAGAAACACCTGGGTCTTGTATTGCAGCCTGCGGAAGGCGCTCGAATGGATGATGCGGTCGCGGTCGCGCTGAAAGGCGCTGCGGGTCGGACTTTCCGGCTCGGCGTAACGCCTTCCCCGGCTGGCGGCGGCGAGGGAAGCATAAGGCGCGAGGTCGGTCATGGCCGGACCCTACAGGGGCACCCGGGCCGGTTCAAGGCCGGGCGCCGGATCGCAACGGCCAGGAACAGGGCCGGCCGACCCGTGACCGCACGACCCGTCAGCCGGTGGTGTTGGCGGCCAAATGCGCCCGTTCGGCCGCCTTGTCACGCTTGAAGACATACATCTGGGCGTCCGCCCGGTTCACCAGTTGGCCGATGGTCATGGTCTCGCCCGGGGCCGCCGTCGCATGTCCGACGCTGTAGGAGATCCGATAGGGGCGGCCCAACGCGGCGTTGGCCTCGCCGGTGGCCCGCTCCAGGCGGCGCAACGCGGACTCGGTATCGGTGCCGCTGTCGTGGAAGACCACGGCGAACTCGTCGCCCCCGACCCGCGCCGGAATATCGGCGCCACGAAAGGTGGAACGCAGCAAATTGGCCAGATCGACGATGAGCTGCGACCCCACGTCATGGCCGTAGCAATCATTAACCTGCTTCAGGCCATCCAGGTCGAAGAAGAAGACGGTCAGGGCCTGACGGTTGCGCTGGGCCGCGCGCATTGCCTGCCCGCCCAGCAATTCGAATCCGCGGCCATTCAACAGACCGGTCAATTCGTCGGTCAGGGAAAGCTCCCTCAGCTCCCGCTCGAGTCCGTTGATCACCCGGGCCGCCGCGAGGACCAGGGCGAAGAAGAAGACCGAACTGACCGTCGCGGTCAGCGTCGCGGCAAGGGGCGGCGCCAGGAGGCCCTCGGTCTCCAGATAGACATGGCCGACGACGAACAGAAAAGGCGTCGCCACCGACAGGGGCAGGACCAGCCGGGCGGTCCGGCTGCCGATGCCGACCCCGAACAGGGTGCTGAACAGGCAGCATTCGACGCGCCGGATAATGCTGAGCAGGGTGGTCAGCGCGAAACACAGCAGGGCCGCGGGTGAGGCATGGGCCAACAGGCGGCTGCCGTCTTCCGGTCCGGCGAGGAACACAGCACCGGCCAGAGAGTCGATGGTCAGCACCAGCAGGGCGAAATTCAGCCCGTCCACCGCCATGCCGAGGCGGCCCGCCCGTTCGGTGACGACCAGCTGGGCACCCCCGAACAAGGCGAAGAACAGGGCGCTGTGGAGGCTCATCGCCGCCGCCTGACCCATCCAGGGCGGCGCACTTTGGAGCGCGAAATCGAGCGGCAGGCCGGTCAACTGAGCGGCTGCCGAAGCCAGCCCCAGAATGGCGGTCAGGGCGGCACACAGCCTTGCCCAGGCAAACGCGCGTGGTGCCCCACGGTGTTCGAGGAACACCAGGGCAAAGGTGGCGAAGACCGTGCACAGGGTGGTGCCGAAGGTCATCCGCAGCCCCGCCCGGGCCAAACTCTCCCCCAGGTCCGGGATCAGCCAGCCGGTGCCCTGGACCGCGGCGACCGCGACCAGCAGCCCCAGCCCAACCTGCTGGATGCCCACCAATTGGCGCAACAATTTCGGATCTGGCTGGTTCGAGAGGGCGGTAAACACCATGTGTCCCCGATGACGGCCAAACTGCTGCCATGTCGGGCGCAACCCGGGCGCCGCAAGACTGGCCTGAGACCTTGCTGGCCTGAGACGTCGCTCGCCTGAGACGTTGCTTGCCTGAGACGTCGCTTGCCGCAGACCTTGCTTGCCTCGAATTCGGGTGAATCCGAAACGACAGCGGGTTAACGCTTATGCTAGCCGCGCGGCCTCCCGTCGCCCAGGCGCAAAGCGTCCGATACTGGCGCAATTAGCGCCTAATCAACAGACAATTCCCGTGTAGGATGAAATGTTATGGACCGCAGGTGGTGCCTGGCGCCCCCGCCTGGCCGCTTGGAGGGCTAGGGGCACCACATGCTCGACCCTGGTCTTCACCCGCTCGGCCGGGATGCGCCATTCGGCCTTGTCCAGGTCGATCTCGCCGCGCCAGCCATTCCAGGGCCACAGCTTCAAAGGTGCCACCCCCCGGCCGCCACGGCGGCGCGCCTGACGGCCTTCTTCGCCTCGCCCGGGTCGATCCCGCGGGCCAGCTGCTTCCTCGCCCGGTCTCGACCTTCCCGGGCCTCGGCGAGGCTGATCGCCGGGTAGACCCCCAGGGCCAGGGTCTTCTGCTTGCCGCCGAACCGATAGGCCAGCCGCCAATAGCGGCCGCCATTGGGCTGGACCTGAAGGTAGAGCCCAGCGGCATCCGCGATTCGATAGGGCTTGTCCCTGCCCTTGGCATCCCTGGCGGTTCGGTCGGTCAGCGGCATTGTTGGTACTTTTGCACCAGGCGGCCCGGTCAAAAATCTGCTGGTACCGCGAAATATACCGACAAGCATTTTTGCTGCAGACAACCATTGGCGGACAACGGCGCACGGTCACGGACCGGAAACCCGCAGAAAGCCTAGATTTTTAGACAACAGCGCACGTCTGCAGATGCAGACAAGCACTAACATGCCGATGGCGTCCCCAACGGGATTCGAACCCGTGTTACCAACGTGAAAGGCTGGTGTCCTAGGCCTCTAGACGATGGGGACGCAGGAGGCCGCGAGCGCGGTCCGGGGGAGATATACGGTCAGGGTCGGCCGGTCAAGGCTCAACCGGCGGAGCGGCCGCCGCGGCCGTCCCACACGGTCAGCTCGTGGGCGATGAAACGCTCCATCATGTCGCGATAGATCGCCTCCATCAGGTCGGGATCGGCACCGTGGCGGGTCGCCTCGGCCCGGATCTTGGCGACGACGTCGTCGATCCGCGCCTCGTCGCGTACCTGGGTCCGCGCCGGCTTGATGTGGCCGGCATCGACGATCCGCTGCTGTCGCTCGGCCAGAAGCGCCACGATCGCCCGGTCCAGGCGGTCGACCTCGTCCCTGACCTCTTCCATCGTCCGGCAACGGGGCATGCCCCCTCCTCGTTTGGTTCCTGCAGTCGACACCCGGTCCGCCGATCCCCGCCGTTATCCGAGCCGATCGACAAGGGCTGCGTCTTCGACCACGAAGCGCAGGCGCCGGCTGCCCTGCCAGCGATCCGCCCTGAGATGGCCGGCGAGGTGGAGCGGCGTGGCCGCCGCATGGGCCTGGGCCAGGGCATCGACCACGGCACCGTCGCCGGCGCGAAAGGCAATGGCGTCGGCGGCACGGCCGCCATGATCGGTCAGGCGCAGGCGCAAATGACCGCGACCCATCGCCGCGGCGTAGGCGATGGTGACCGCCGGCAGGACAAAGCGCGGCTCGGCATTGCCCGCCCCGAACGGAGCCAAGCGCTCCAGTTGCGCGATCAGCGACCAGGACAGCCCGCCCAGGGACAACGCGCCGTCGATGCGCAGGCCGTCCGCCGCCAACGCCCGGGCGACCGCCCCGTCCAGCCGCGCCGACCAGAATGCCTCCAGATCGTCCAGCCGGTCCCGGTCCAGGGTGATGCCGGCCGCCATGGCATGGCCGCCTCCGGCGCTGAGCAGGCCGACCGCACGGGCCGCAGCCACCGCGGCGCCCAGATCCACCCCGGCAACCGAGCGGCCCGAGCCCTTGGCCTGCTGGCCCGACAGGGCGAGGACGAAGCTTGGCCGGCGGTAGCGCTCCTTGAGGCGCGCGGCGACGATCCCGACCACCC
>JAJFJE010000115.1 GCA_021774355.1 Alphaproteobacteria bacterium | reverse complement strand
GCTTGATGTCGCCGCGGCCCAGCACGGTGCGCCGGCGCAGCAGCCCGTAAAGCGTCGCGATCGCCCAGGGCAGGGCGGCGCCGGCGGCGGCGGCCAGCAGCGCCGATTCGGGACGACCTTCGAGAATGGCGTCGACCATGCCGACCAGGGCCAAGACCAGGACCAACTGGTTGGGAATGCGGTAATGGGCGAGATCGAACTGGGCGATGCCGATCAGCACCGCACCGCCCACGCACAGGGCGGCGCCGTGCAGGTCATTGCCGAAGCGATACAGGGCGAGGGCGCCGAACAGGGCGGCCAGCACCGGCCCGAGCCACAGCCCGGGCGGGCGCTTCAGGCCGCGGGCCAGGGCCAGCATGGGGATGGCGCGCATCACCGCGAGGCCGGCGAGGCCGCCCAGGACGGCGCCAGAGGCGACCAGGGCCGCGGCTTCAGTCATGGACCAGCAGGCCGAGCAGGGCGCACACGGCGGCGACCTGTTGCACCGCGCCCAGGACGTCGCCGGTCTGGCCCCCGATCTGTCGATAGGCCAGGACCATGACCGCGGCGGCCCCGGTTCCGGCGCCCAGCACGGCCAGGGCGCCGGTCCAGCCGGCCGCCACCAGCGCGGCCGCCAGGGCCACCAGCACGGCAATCCACAGCGCCCGGTCGGGCACCGCGCCCTGGCTCGCCCCAAGGCCGTCACTGCGCGCGGCGGGCAGCAGGGCCAGGGCGACTGCGGCGGCGGCCCGGGACAACACGCCGGCCGCGATCAGGGCACCGAACACCGCGCCCACGCCATGGCCCGCCAGCGCGGTCACGGCCGCGACCCGCAGGATCAGGGCCATCGCCAGGGCGGTCACGCCAAACACCCCGATCCGGCTGTCGCGCATGATCTCGAGCTTGTGCCCGCGGTCCTGGCCGCCGCCGAAACCGTCGGCGAGATCGCCCAGGCCGTCCTCGTGCAAGGCGCCGGTCAGCAGGATTTCGCCGGCCACCGCCAGGGCGGCCGCCGGGAAGGCGGGCAGGCCCAGGGCGGCGGCGGCAACGAAGACCAGGCCGCCGGCGGCGCCGACCACCAGCCCGGCCAGCGGGAACGCCCAGACGGCGCGGCCCAGCGCCCCCTCCGGCGGCAGCCGCGCCGGGGCCACCGGCAGGCGGGTGAAGAAGGCCAGGACGAGACGTATCTCCTCGATCGGCGACAGGTTCTCGGCGGCACTGGGCATGGGCAGGATCTTCCGGTGAAGCGGCAGGGCACTGGCGCATTTGTCCCCGCTATGCGGCGCCCGGCAAGAAAATTGCGCGCCCGCCCGCCGTGCCGGTCCCTGATCTCCGGCAAGCGGATTCCCCTCGGTGCAAAACTGCTCTAGCGTGCGGCGCTGCCTGCGCGGCGCCACCAGCGGAGCCTCCCTTGCCCATCCCAGCCTCGTCCCTGGCGGACCTGACGGCCCGCTTGTCCCACCCCTGTCCCGTGGACGCGGCCAGCCGCGCCGCCGCCGGCCGGCGCGAGGCCGGCCTGACCAAGCCGGCCGGCGCCCTGGGCCGGCTCGAGGACCTGTCGGCCTGGCTGGCCGGCTGGCAGGGCCGGCCGCGGGCGGAGCACATCCGGATCGCCGTCTTTGCCGGCAATCACGGCCTGGCCGCCGCCGGGGTCTCGGCCTACCCGGCCAGCGTCACGGCACAGATGGTGGCCAATTTCGCGGCCGGCGGCGCCGCCATCAATGCCTTGGCGCGGTTGCTCGGCGCCGAGCTGGTGGTGGTCCCCCTGGCGCTCGACGAACCGACCGCCGACATCCGCAGCCATGCGGCGCTGGACGAGGCGGCGTTCCTTGCGGCCGTGGCCGCCGGCGCCGCCGTGCTGGACGGGCCGAAACCGGATATCCTGTGCGTTGGCGAGATGGGCATCGGCAATACCAGCATCGCCGCCGCCCTGGCAGCCGGGCTGTTCGGTGGCGACGGGGCCGCCTGGGCGGGCCCCGGCACCGGGGTCAGCGGCCCCGCCCTGGCCGCCAAGGTCGCGGCGATCGATGCTGCCCTGGCCCACCACCGGGCCTTTCTGGGCGATCCCCTGGAGGTCGCCCGCCGGCTCGGCGGGCGCGAACTGGCGGCGATTCTGGGGGCGGTCGCGGCGGCCCGCGCAGCGCGGGTCCCGGTGGTCCTCGACGGCTATGTCGCGACTGCCGCCGCGGCCCCCCTGGCCGTCTTGGCGCCCGGTGGGCTCGACCATTGCGTCGCCGGCCATTGCTCGGCCGAGCCCGCCCATCGCCGCCTGCTCGAACGGCTGAGCCTTGTCCCCCTGCTCGATCTGGGGATGCGCCTGGGCGAGGCGTCGGGTGCCGCGCTGGCCGCCCAGATCATCCGCGCGGCCGCGCGCTGCCACAACGAGATGGCCAGTTTTTCCAGCGCCGGGGTCGATCGCCAGATCACCCCCTGAACCGGTCGAGTCGCGGACGCGACCGCCGCCGGGGGCGGTGCCCAATCGAAAGCCAAAGCCAAAGCCGGGGTCATCATCTGTCGGGGGAGCGTGACGGGGGCATGTCCGTGCCGCGTCAACGGCCGGGCAGGCCGGGGCGGCCATGACGAGGGCCGCTTAGGACAATGGTCTCGGCGATCAGATGTGGTCGGAGTGAGAGGATTCGAACCTCCGGCCCCTAGCTCCCGAAGCTAGTGCTCTACCAGGCTGAGCTACACTCCGACGGCCCGCGAGGCGCGCTTTCTAGCACCCGCGGCAGGCGGGTTCAAGCGATGCTTTGCCGCTCGCGACAGGGCGCCTAGAGGAAAAAGTCCGGAATCAGCGGGTGGCTCGGATCGATCCGGTAGCGCGCCAGGTCGGTGACGCCGACACTGGCCAGGACGTCGTCGTCGATGAAGAAGCGGCCGGTCGCCTCGGCCGCCGGCCGGGTCAGGATGACATGGGCGGCGTCGGCCATGATCGCGGGGGTGCGGCCGCCCCGGGACAGGTCGGCCGGTCCGATGGCCTGGACCGCGGCGGTGGCGATCAGGGTGCGCGGCCACAGGCCATTGACCGCCACCCCCTGGTCGCGGAATTCCCCGGCCATGCCGAGCACGCACATGGACATGCCGAACTTGGCCATGGTGTAGGCGACATGGGGGGCGAACCAGCGCTCTTCCATGTTGAGCGGCGGCGCCAGGTTGAGAATATGGGGGTTGGCCGCCTGCAGCAGATGGGGCAGGGCCAGCTTGGCGCACAGGAAGGTGCCGCGGGCATTGATCTGATGCATCAGATCATAGCGCTTCATGTCGGTCGCCAGGGTCCCGGTCAGGGAAATGGCGCTGGCATTGTTGACCAGGATGTCGATGCCGCCGAACTGTGCCACGGTCTCGGCGATGGCCGCCGCCACCCCGGCCTCGTCGCGGACATCGACGACCAGGGGCAGGGCCCGGCCACCGGCGGCCTCGACCTCTGCGGCCGCCGAATAGA
Organism: Alphaproteobacteria bacterium; assembly: GCA_021774355.1. Classification (GTDB taxonomy): domain Bacteria; phylum Pseudomonadota; class Alphaproteobacteria; order Zavarziniales; family Zavarziniaceae; genus JAJFJE01. Next base: position 10,080 of record JAJFJE010000115.1, on the reverse strand, counting down.
TCGTGCCGGGCAGGCGGGGATGGGGCTCGGCCGTCTTGGCGGCGATGGCGATATTGGCGCCGTCGGCCGCGGCGCGCCGGGCGATGGCAAGGCCGATGCCGCGCGAGGCGCCGGTGATGAACAGGGTCTTGCCGGCAAGGTCTGCCATGATTGTTCCCTTCAGGCGCGGTGTGAAATGTCGTCAGTCCGGCCCCGGGCCGGGATCGTCCCCGAAGGGGGCGGGCGGGGCGGGCGGCCGATAGGATCCCGGCTCTTCGCGTCGCAGCGGCCGGGATGACGAGGCTGGGTGTTCAAGCCGGCTCTCAGGCGGCGAAGTGGCTGAAATCGGGTTTGCGCCTGGCCAGGAAGGCGCCGATTGCCTCGGCCACTTCGGGGCTGTGCAGCTGGGCGACGAACAGGGCGCTTTCCTCGCGCATCCGTTCGGCCACGGTGCTGCTGGCCGAACGCAGCAGGCGCTTGGTCAGGCGCAGGGCGCTGGGGGCAAGGGCGGCCAGCGCCGCCGTCCGCTCGGCCACCAGGGCGTCGAGCGCGGCGGCCGGCACGGCCGTGTTGACCAGGCCCAGGCGTTCCGCCTCGGCGGCGCTGAAGCCGGCACCGAAGAACAGCAGCTCGGCCGCCTTCTGGTGGCCGACCAGGCGCGGCAGCAGCAGGCTGGAGGCGGCTTCGGGGACGAGGCCCAGGGCGGCGAAGGGCAGCGACAGGCGGGCCGTCTGGTCGGCATAGACCAGGTCGCAATGGAGCAGCATGGTCACCCCGACCCCCACCGCCAGGCCGTTGACCTTGGCCACCAGCGGCTTTTCGAAGGCGGTCAGGGCGCCCAGGAAGCGCGCCACGGCGCTGTCGCCGGTGACGTCGGGCGGCGTCTGCATGAAGTCCAGCAGGTCGTTGCCGGCGGTGAAGCTGTCGCCCGAGCCGGTCAGGACGCAGACCCTGATGGCCGGATCGGCCATCGCCGCGGCGAGGCCCGCGACCAGCGCGTCATACATGGCATGGGTCAGGGCGTTCTTCTTTTCCGCCCGGGTCAGGGTGAGGGTCAACACGCCCCCGGCTGCGCTCACGGCCACATGGTCGGTCATGGGTCACCTTATCTCCGCGTCTTCTGCGGCGCTGCGTCGCCAATAATCGATGCCGTCGGGCCCGGTCTCGCGGACCACCCGGCCACGCCCGCGCAGGCAATGGAGATGGGCCAGGATCTCGCCGATCGCCAGCATCAGGTCGATGCCCTTGAGCGGGCGGTTGAACACCGGCATCAGCAGGTCCATCAGCGGCCGCGGCCGGTCCAGGCTGTCGACCAGCAGGGCCAGGCGGCGCTGATGGCCGGCGGCCAGCCGGTCCAGCCGGTGGTGGACGCCGGTGAACGGCGTGTCATGGGAGGGCAGGACCAGGATATCGGCGGGCAGGTCGGCCCGGAAGCGGGCGATGCTGGTCAGCCAGTCCTCCAGGGGATTGGCCTCGGGCTCGGTCGGATAGACCGAAACATTGGACGAGATGCGCGGCAGGATCTGGTCGCCGGAGATCATCACCCCGGTCTCGGCGGCGTACAGGCAGGCATGTTCCGGGGTGTGTCCGCTGCCCACCATGATGCGCCATTCGGTGCCGCCGATGGTCAGGCGGTCGCCTTCCTTGATCCGGATGAAACTGGGCGGCACGGTCGAGACGACGCTGGCAAAGCCGGAGAAGCCGCGCGCCCGATATTTGGCCAGGCGCTCCTCGTCGAAGCCGATCCGCCGGTAGAAGGCCTGGAACGCGGGCGGCGGCTCGTCGCGCACGTCGAGGCCGAGAATCCGGCCGTAGAAATAATCCGTCCGGGTCATGTAGAGGGGGGCGCCGTCCCGGGCGGTCAGCCAGCCCACCAGTCCCATATGGTCGGCATGGAAATGGGTGGCGATCACCCGCGTCACCCGACGGCCGGCCAGGAGCTGCTCCCAGGCGTCGCGCGCGGGTGCCGAATTGATCCCGGTATCGACGACGCAGACCCCGTCGCCGTCCTCCAGCAACCAGACATTGATGTGGTCGAGCCCGGCCATGGGCAGCGGCATGCGCGCCCAGGCGACGCCGGGCGCGACCGCGATACCGGCTCCGGGCGGCGGGACCGCATCGAAGGGAAAACTGAGATTCGACACGGTGACGCCTCGCCAGGAACAGGAGGGTTATAACTGACTTTTTGTCAATTTACTAGAATCAGAGCGGCGGCACGGTCGAGCAGGGCGTTGCCACGGGTCACCGGGCCGAGCAGGGCGGCCGCGGGCCCCAGTCGTTGTTCGGCGAAAAACCGCGCCGACACGATGCGGCCTTCAAGGAAGGCGTCGCCCGCCGCCTGCCCGGCGAGCTTGTCCGCCGCGGCCACCGCCATGCGGGCCAGCAGGTAGCCGCCGATCACGGCGCCGGCCATTTCGAGATAGGCCATGGCATTGGCCAGGACATCGTCGGGGGCGCTGCCGCTGCGGTCCAGCAGCCAGGCGGTGGCCTGGGCGAAGGCCGCAATCCCGGTCCCCAGCTCGGCGGCGATCGCCCCCAGGTCGCCGTCCTCGGTCGCCAGTTCGGCCTGGAAGGCCTGCATCTCGGCAATCAGGGCGTGGACCGCGGCGGCGCCGTTGGCCGCCAGCTTGCGGGTCACAAGATCGATTGCCTGGATGCCGTTGGTGCCTTCGTAGATCGGGGCGATCCGGGCATCGCGCCAGTGCTGGGCGGCCCCTGTCTCCTCGATGAAGCCCATGCCGCCATGGATCTGGATATTCAGCGAGGCCAGGTCGACGCCGCGGTCGGTGCACCAGGATTTGGTGATCGGGGTCAGCAGGTCGGCCAAAGCGCGTTCGGCCCGGGCTTCCTCGGGATCGGCCGCGGCGCGTGCCAGGTCGAGCGCCAGGGCATTGCGGCAGACCATGGCGCGCATCGCGTCGATGGTCGAGCACATGGTCATCAGCATGCGCCGGACGTCCGGATGGGCGACGATCGGCGCGGCGCCGGCGGTGCCCGGCAGGCGGCCCTGACGGCGCTCATTGGCATAGGCCCGGGCCTGCTGATAGGCCCGTTCCGCGACCGCCAGGCCCTGCAGGCCGACCGATAGCCGGGCATTGTTCATCATGGTGAACATGGCCGGCAGGCCGCGGTTTTCCTGGCCCAGCAGATAGCCGACGCAGGCGTCGTTGTCGCCGAAGGCCATGACGCAGGTGGGGCTGCCGTGAATGCCCAGCTTGTGTTCCAGGGCGACGCAGGCAAGGTCGTTGCGCTGGCCCGGCGTGCCGTCCGGCTGGGGCAGGAATTTGGGCACGATGAAGCAGGAAATGCCCCGGGTGCCGGCCGGTGCCCCGGGGGTGCGGGCCAGCACCAGGTGGATGATGTTGTCCGACAGATCGTGCTCGCCGAAGGTGATGAAGATCTTCTGGCCCGTGATCCGCCAGCTGCCGTCACCGGCCGGGACGGCTCGGGTCTTGATGTCGCCCAGGTCGCTGCCGGCCTGGGGCTCGGTCAGGTTCATGGTGCCGGTCCAGGACCCAGCCACCATCTTGTCCAGGTAGGTCGCCTTCTGTTCGGCGGTGCCATGGGCCGCCAGCGCTTCGATGGCGCCCTGGTTGAGCAGCATGATCAGGCTGAAGGCCATGTTGCCGGCGGTCCAGACCTCCTGGATCTGGCAACTGAGCACCCAGGGCAGGCCCTGGCCGCCATAGTCGGGATCGAAGGGCACGCCGGGCCAGCCGCCGTCGACATAGGCGCGATAGGCCTGGTGGAACGCCTCGGGCATGCGCACCACGCCGTTCTCCAGGGTGATCCGCTGGCGGTCGCCGATCGGATTGGTCGGCGCGATGACGTCGCGGCCCAGCTTGCCGGCCTCTTCCAGGACCTGTTCGGCCAGTTCCGTGCTGATCACGTCATAGGCGGGGATCGCGGCGAGGGCGTCGAGCCGGCCGATCGTCTCGAGGGTGAAGAGGAATTCCCGCAATGGCGGTGCGTAGACAGTCATAGGCGCCCTCCCCAAGGCAACGCGGCGTTTCGGCAGAGCCGACTCTATGCTAATCCGGGGGCGAGCAATCCCGCCCATCACGGTCTTCACATGACGGTTCCGGTCGCGCTTCCGACAGCCCAGACCTTCGCCCGGGCAGCGGCGGCGATCGAACAGGGGCAATTGATAGGTTTCCCGACCGAGACTGTCTATGGCCTCGGCGCCGATGCCGGCAACGACCGGGCGGTCGCCCGGCTCTATGCGGCCAAGGGGCGGCCGCGTTTCAATCCGCTGATCGTGCATCTGCCCGATGCCGGGCAGGCCGCCCGCTTCGGCCGCTTCGACCGCCTGGCCATGGCGCTGGCCGAAGCGTTCTGGCCCGGGGCGCTGACCCTGGTGGTGCCGCGCCGCGCCGATTGCGGCCTGTCCGACCTGGTCAGTGCGGGCCAGCCGACGGTCGCCCTGCGGGTTCCCGACCATGGGGTTGCCCTGGCCCTGCTCGAGGCCTGCTGCCGTCCGCTTGCCGCGCCGTCCGCCAATCCGTCCGGCCGGCTCAGCCCGACCCGCGCCGACGCCGTGGCCGAAGCCTTCGCGCCCGGGACCGTGGCCCTGGTGATCGACGGCGGCGCCACCCGGCTGGGCCTCGAATCGACCATTATCGGCCTGCTCGACGGCGGCCCGCCCTTGTTGCTGCGCCCCGGTGGCATCCCGCGGGCCGCGCTGGAGGCGGTCGCCGGCCCGCTGACCGATCCCGGTGCCCGGGACCGCGACGGAATGGCGCTGGCGCCCGGGCGGCTGGCCTCGCATTATGCTCCCCGGGCCCTGCTGCGCCTGAACGCGACGACCGTTGCCCCCGACGAGGCCCTGCTCGCCTTTGGCCCGACGGCCCCGGCGGGCGGGCGGATGACCCTCAACCTGTCGGCGTCCGCCGACACCACCGAGGCTGCCGCCAACCTGTTCGCCATGCTTCGCATCCTGGACCGCAGCGGCGCCGGGCGGATCGCCGTGATGCCGATCCCGGCCCGGGGCCTGGGCGAGGCGATCATCGACCGCCTCAGCCGGGCGGCCGCCCCCCGGGAGGGTTGAATGATGGTCCAGCGCCCCAGCGCCGCTCTCCTGGCCCGCCTGAAGGATCTGCTGGGCCCGGCCGGCACGGTCGAGTCGGAGGCCGACAAGGCGCCCTATCTGACCGATTGGCGCCGCCGCTATCGGGGCGATACGCCGCTGGTCCTGCGGCCGGGCACCACCGCCGAGGTCCAGGCCGTGGTCGGCCTGTGCGCGGCGGCCGGGGTCGCCCTGGTGCCCCAGGGCGGCAATACCGGCCTGGTCGGCGGCGGCACCCCGTTCGAGCATGGCGCGGAACTGCTGCTCTCCCTGACCCGGCTGAACCGCATCCGGGCGGTCGACCCGATCGACGACACCCTGGTGGCCGAAGCCGGGGTGACCCTGGCCGGGGTCCAGGCGGCAGCTGCCGCGGTCGACCGGCTCTATCCGGTGTCCCTGGCCTCCCAGGGCAGTTGCACCATCGGCGGCAATGTCGCGACCAATGCCGGCGGCATCCATGTCCTGCGCTATGGCATGACCCGCGAACAGGTGCTGGGGCTGGAAGTGGTGCTGCCCGACGGGCGCTTGTGGAACGGCCTGCGGTCGTTGCGCAAGGACAATACGGGCTATGATCTGAAGCAGCTGTTCATCGGTTCGGAGGGCACCCTGGGGGTGGTCACCGCCGCCTGCCTGCGCCTGTGGCCCCGCCCGGCCGAACGGGTGGTGGCCCTGGCGGCGGTGCCCGACGTCGCCGCGGGACTCGCGCTGTTCGGCCGCCTGCGGGCTGCCGCCGGCCAGACCCTGTCGGCCTGCGAGATCTTCAGCGAACGGGGCCTTCAGTTCGTGCTCGCCTTCCTGGCGGGCAGCCGCCGGCCCCTGGAAACCGTGGCGCCCTGGTATGTCCTGCTCGAAGTGCTGGGGGATCACGCCTTGCACGACACGGTCGAGACCGTTCTGGCCGCCGCCTTCGAGGCCGGCGAGGCGTGCGACGGCACCATCGCGGAGTCCGAGGCCCAGGCCATGGCCCTGTGGGCCCTGCGGGAACATCTTTCCGATGCCCAGACGCCCCAGGGCGCCAGCCTGAAACATGATGTGGCCCTGCCCCTCGCGGCCCTGGGCGGGTTCGTCGCGCAGGCCCTGGCGGCGGTCGAGGCGGCGGCCCCCGGCGTGCGCCCGGTCGTCTTCGGCCATCTGGGCGACGGCAACCTGCATTTCAACCTGACCCAGCCGCCCGGCCTGGACGGCGCGGCCTTCCTCGCCCGGACCGACGAACTGGCCCTGGTGGTGCACGATATCGTCCATGCCCATGGCGGCTCGATCGCTGCGGAACATGGGCTCGGCCGGCTGAAGATCGACGCCATCGACCGCTATCACGATCCGGTCGAGCGGTCCCTGATGGCGGCGCTCAAGCAGGCCCTGGATCCCGGCGATCTGATGAACCCGGGCAAGCTGGTGCGACCGGCATGATCGACGCCCGCCTGGGCCTGGGGCCGTTCCGGCAGCGGCTGCCCTGGCTGGGCGGCACCCTCCAGACCCTGCGCAATCCGCTGATCGGACGGGCGCCGCCATCGGCCGGCTGCCGCAGCGAGCGCCTGGTCCTGCCCCTGAGTGACGGGGACCGCCTGCACGGGGCCTTGGACCGGCCGCTCCGCCCGGTCGCCGGCCGGCCCCTGGTGCTGCTGGCCCATGGCCTGGCCGGCACCGAGGACAGTCTGTACATGCGGGAGGCCAGCGCCCGGCTGAACGCCCGTGGCCATGTCGTGCTGCGCCTCAATCTGCGGGGTGCCGGTCCCTCGCGCGCCGATTGCCGGGGCCATTACCATGCCGGCCGCTCGGACGATCTGCGCCAGGCGATCGCCGCCCTCACCCCCATGCTGGTCCCCGCCGGGGTGGTCGCCATGGGCTTTTCCCTGGGCGGCAATACCGTGCTGAAGCTGGCCGGGGAGATCGGCGCAGAGGCCGGGCGGCTGCGCGCGGTCGTCGCCCTGTCGGCCCCGATCGACCTGCAGGCGACCACGCTCAACCTGATGCGCCGGCGGGCCACCCTCTACCAGGCCGTGATGATGCGCCAGTTCAAGGCGGAATATGTCGCCCCGGGTGCCGAGCTGAGCGAGGCCCTGCGCGCGGCCGCGGCGCTGGCGACGAATTTCGTCCGCTTCGACCAGACGGTGACCGCGCCACGCCACGGCTATCCCTCGGCGGCCGGGTTCTATGCCGCGAACGGCGCCCTCGACCGGCTCGGCCAGATTCGGATCCCGGCCCTGGTGATCATGGCGGAAGACGATCCGGTGGTCCCGTTCGCGCCCTACCGGCGGGTCGACTGGGCGGCCAATCCCGCCCTCTACCCGGTGCTCACCCGGCGCGGCGGCCATGTCGGCTTTCATGGGCCGGAGGGGATCTGGTGGCTGGCGGCTCTGGAGCGGTTTCTCGACCACGCAATTCCGGGGTGACAGGGCGCAGGGCGCCCGGCACTCTGCTGCTCGGCCAAGGGAGACATGCCGATGACGCTCGACCCCCAGATCCGCGCCCTGCTCGACCAGATGGCCGCCATGGGCGCGCCCAAGATCCATCACGTCGCGCCGGCGATCGCCCGCCAGATGATGGAAACCATGATCCAGCTGGTCGATGCCCGGGACGTGCCGATCGGCAAGGTCGAGGACCGCACCATCCCCGGCGGCGGCGGTTCCCTGGCGCTGCGGCTCTATACCCCGGTGGCGGCGCCAGGCGGCCTGCTGCCGATCCTGGTGTTCTTCCACGGCGGCGGCTTCGTCATCGGCAGCCTGCAGAGCCACGACGCCCCCTGCCGCCAGCTGGCCAATAGCGCCAAATGCCTGGTGGTCTCGGTGGCCTATCGGCTGGCCCCCGAGGCGCCTTTCCCGGCCGCGGTCGACGATGCCCTGGCGGCCACCCAATGGGTGTTCGACCACGCCGCCGAAATCGGCGGCGACGCCACCCGGCTGGCGGTCGGGGGCGATTCCGCAGGGGGCAACCTGGCGACCGTGGTGGCCCAGCAGGCGCGCGATGCCGGCCGGCCGGCGCCGATGTTCCAGGTGCTGCTCTATCCGGCGGTCGACCTGACCGCGGCGCCGGATCGGGATTTCCGCTCGCGCCTCGCCAACGCCAACGGCTATTTCCTCGAACTCGATATGATGGCCTGGTTCCTGCAGCACTACGTGCCGGCGGGGACAGACGCCGCCGATCCGCGGCTCTCGCCCCTGCGCCATCCCCGCCTGGGCGGCCTGCCGCCGGCCTATATCGCCGTTGCCGGCTATGACCCGCTGCATGACGAGGGCGTCGCCTATGCCGCGGCCCTGGAAGCCGCAGGGGTCCCCGTCGCGCTGGTCGAATATCCCGGCCAGATCCACGGTTTCATTTCGTTCGGTGGCGCCGTGGCCGCGGGGCGGCGGGCGCTGGAGGCCGCCGGGGCCGCCCTGAAAAGCGCCTTCGCCGCCTGACGGGGCAGCCCGGAGGGGCCGACCTAATGGGGCCCGCCGGTCAGGGTCGTCCGCTCCTGGCGGGTCAAGGTGGTCAGGAAATCGATCGCACTGCGCAGCCGCGGCATGTTGCGCAGGTCGCGATGAACGGCCAGCCATAATTCGCGGGTCGGGCAGGCGGCCGGCGCCGTCAGCCGGGTCAGGCGCTCGGGATCGGCCAGGAAGCAGGGCAGCAAGGCGAGGCCCAGGCCGGTCTTGACGGCGGCCAACTGGGCCAGCGCGCCGTCGACCCGCAGGGCCGGGCGGGCACCCCGCGCCAGCCGGGCGAACCACAGGGCCTCGGGGCCGGTCGACAACTCCTCGGGTGGGCCGATGGCATCGCTGCCGGCAAAGCAGCCGGCGTCCGGGGTCCGGCGCTCCTGGGGATCGAGTTGCGCGGCCACCACATAGCTGGGCGCGGCATAGACGGCAAAGGCCACCGTGCCCAGCCGGCGGACGAACAGTTCGGGCCGGTCCGGCACGGCGAAGCGCAAGGCCAGGTCGCTTTCCCGCCGCGACAGCGCCGGCGGCCGCTCGTCCGACACCAGTTCGATGCCCAGGCCGGGATGGTGGGCGGCGAAGCTGACCAGCCGGGCGGCCAGGAACGAGGCGATCAGCAGGTCGGGCGCGGTGATGCGCAACGGCCCTTCCAGGCCGGCCGGCGCCCCCGACAGCTCGGCCTGAAGATCGTCCACCACGGCGGCCATGCGTTCGGCTGCCAGGGCCAGGCGATGGCCGGCCGGGGTCGCGACATAGCCGCGGGGGGTGCGCTCGAACAATTGATCGCCAAGGCCGTCCTGCAAGGCGGCCAGGCGACGCCCCACCGTCGACTGGTTCAGCCCCAGGGCCTGCCCGGCGGCGGTCAGGCTGCCCAGACGATGAATCTGCAGCACCAGGCGAAGATCGTCCCAATCGGTCATGGCCGCAGGATGGTACAGAGACGGGCCGGAAAATCGACATGAAATCGCGGGCTTGGATGCCGTCTCCCGGACGCCGGCGGGTGACGATTCAGGCCCGACTGTTGCCCGAATGTGACGCTCCGGGCATGGTGCGGGAGCGGCAGAAAATGCTACAACCCCAAATCGACGGTAATTAGTCCGGCTTCGGCCGAGGATTTGGTGCTGCCCGATGAACTGCTTAGGCCGCTTTCCTGCCGCCGGCTTGGTGGCCGGCCTCGCGGTCGGCTGGCTGAGCCCGGCCGTGGCTGACGAAGCGACCTATCAGGACGGCTTTGCCGCCTATGAGAGCGGTGATTACGGCCGGGCCTATGGGGTCTGGCTGCCCCTTGCGACTGCCGGCGATTCGGACGCCCAGTTCGGCCTCGGCGTTCTGCTCGACAATGGCCAGGGGGTTCCCGAAAGCGACGCGGACGCCGCGAAATGGTACCGCCAGCCCGCCGAAAAGGGCAATCCGGATGCCCAGTTCAACCTGGCGCTGCTCTATGATTCCGGGTCGGGCGTGCCGGTCGACAAGACCGAAGCGGCCAGGTGGTATTATCGGGCAGCGATGACCGGCCATGCCGGGGCGCAATATAATCTGGGCCTGATGTTCGAAAGCGGCGAAGGGGTCGACCAGGATCCGGCCCGGGCCGCGTTCTGGTACCGCCAGGCCGCCGACCAGGGC
>JAJFJE010000114.1 GCA_021774355.1 Alphaproteobacteria bacterium | reverse complement strand
TGCGGCTGGCCGTCGGGGCCGGTCGGATCCACGCCCCGCGCATTCCCGAACGCGGCGCCGACCTGGTGCTGGCCTGCGATGTGGTGGTTGCCGCCGGGTCCGAGGCCCGGGTGCGCATGGCCCCGGCGCGCACCCGGGTGGTCGCCAACAGCCACGAGCTGGTCACCGCGGATTTCACCAGGGACCGCGATGCCCGGGTCAAATCCGGGGAACTTCTGGCCCTGATCGGCATGACCTGCGGGCCGGACGCGGTCGAGGCGATCGACGCCACCGGGCTGGCCACCGCTCTGGTGGGCGACAGCCTGTCGGCCAATCTGCTGCTGCTCGGCCTGGCCTATCAGCGTGGCCTGGTGCCGCTGTCCGCGGCGGCGATCGAGCGGGCGATCGCGCTCAACGGCGCCGGCGCCGAACGCAACCGGCGCGCCTTCCGCTGGGGCCGGCTGGCGGCGGTCGACCGTGCCCGGGTGGAACAGGCGGCGGCCCCGCCCACCGACGCCCTGACCGAGAGCCATCGCCGCTCGGCCTCGCTCGACGAGGCGATCACCAGGCGCATGGGCTATCTTACCCGCTGGGGCAATGCCGCATGGGCGGCGCGCTACGGAGCGGCGCTGGCCAGGCTGCGGGCGGCCGAGGAGGCGCTGTCCCCCGGGCGGACCCGGCTGGCCCGGGCGGCCGCCGAGAACCTGCACAAGCTGATGGTCTATAAGGACGAGTACGAGGTCGCCCGGCTCTATTCCCACGCCGCTTTCCACGACGAGGTGCGCGATAATTTCGAGGGCAAGACCCGGCTGGTGGTGCATCTGGCGCCGCCCATCCTGTCGCGGACCGATCCGGCGACCGGCCGGCCGAAGAAGCGCGCCTTCGGGCCCTGGGTGTTCCGTCTCTTCGATATTCTGCGGCGCTTCAAGGTCCTGCGCGGGACCGCCTTCGATCCGTTCGGCCGCACGCCGGAGCGGCGGGCCGAACGGGCCCTGGTCGAGCGCTATCTCGGGTATGCCGACGAGGTCGCGTCCGGGCTTTCGGACGAGACCTACGAGATCGCCGTGGCCCTGTTCAACCTGCCGGCGGAAATCCGCGGCTATGGGCCGATCAAGCTGGCCGCGATGGACCGGGTCGCCGCCGAGGAGGCGCGCCTGCTCGGCCTGTTGCGGACACCGCCGGCCCAGGCCGCGGCGGCGGAGTGAAGCGACGGGCCTGTCCCCGGAACTGTCCGGCGCGGCCTGCCCCTAGCGTCCCCGTGCCGATATCGGCCGCACGAACCGCTCCGCGCCCCGGTGATTCCAGGGGCCCCTGTAACAGGTCCCCGTAAAACATCGTCATGACCGGGCTTGACCATGCGGCGGCGAGGGGCCCCGGCCACCGCCCATCAATAGGCGTTGCGCAGCAGCCGCTCCCGCTCCCGTTCGCGGTCCCGCTTGTCCCGTTTGGGGCCGGACACCTGATAGGCGATACGGGCGTGCTCGGCGCAATAGGGCACGCCGGTCTGGCCCTTGCGGCCGCAGAAATGGAAGCCGGCCTGGCCGGGATCGCCCAGCGGCCATTTGCACATCCGGTCGTTGATCGACAGCAGGGTGGCGCGGGCAGCGGGCTCGGCTTCGGCCACCGGCGGGGCCGGCGGCGCGATCCGCGGCTTTGTCCGGATCGCAGCCACAGGCGGGGCTTCCCGCTGTGGCCGAGGGGCTGCAGGCTGGGCCGGAAGCGGCCGTGCCGGCCGTTCCGCGCGGACCGGCGAAGGCCGCCCGGACAAGCCCAGGCGATGTACTTTGCCGATCACCGCGTTGCGGGTGACATTGCCCAGCCGGCCGGCAATCTGGCTGGCGCTGTGGCCTTGTTCCCAAAGCTCGCGCAGGGTGGCGATACGCTCGTCGGTCCAGGACATAGGGCTGTCCTCATTGCTGGTGAGGCGGTCAGTGCCGCGACGAAGGCCACTATATCTCGTGCCGGCCTTGCGACGCCACACCAGATAATGACTTGTCCACAACAAATTGTGCAAGTGCCGCATTGCCATCCAAGATCTCGTGGTCGGACAGGCGCGGCACGGTCATGACGGCCACCCCCGGCAGGTGGCGGCGCAGGCTCTCGGCGGTGTCGGCCAGCGGCACGGTGGCGTCCTGGCTTTCGCTGACCACCAGGCCGGCCAGCGGCACGCCGCGGCCCGCCAGCGCGGCGGCGGCGGTCAGGCAATGGCTCAGCGTGCCGAGATAGGAGCCGGCGACCAGCAAAGCCGGGCAGGCCAGGCGGTCGATCCAGTCCAGCACCGTGTGGCGCCCGTCCAGCGGCACCATGACGCCGCCCACGCCTTCGACCAGAACGACCTCGGCGGCGGTGGATCGCGCCCGGCAAAAGCCGGTCAGGGCATCGAAATCGATGGTGCGGCCTTCCCGCGCGGCCGCCATGTCGGGGGAGAGCGGCGCAGCGAAGCGCCAGGGGCAGATCGCCTCGACGGCATCCCGGGTCACCGCCAGGCCTTGGGCGGCCAGCAGATGCCCCGGGTCGCTGTCTCTCATGTCGTGCCAGGAAAAGCCGCTTGCCACGGGTTTGAGGGCGAGGACCGAACGTCCGGCCCGGGCGGCGTGGCGGGCCAGCGCCCCGGTCACCATGGTCTTGCCGACCCCCGTTCCGGTTGCGGTGACGAACAG
>JAJFJE010000113.1 GCA_021774355.1 Alphaproteobacteria bacterium | reverse complement strand
TTTCATTCTTGTCGTCCTGAACGGCTTCCTGGTGATGGCGGAACTCGCCATCGTCGCGGCCAAGCGGGCCCGACTCAAGCGCGCCGTCGAACGGGGCAGCACCGGCGCGCGGCGCGCGCTGAAGCTGGCGGAAGACCCAGGCCGCTTTCTGTCCACGGTGCAGATCGGCATCACCGCCATCGGCACCATGATGGGAGCCTTTGGCGGCCAGGCCTTGATCGGCCCCGCCGCCGAATGGCTGGGCGCGATCCCCACGGTGGCGCCCTATGCCGAACATCTTGCCATCGCGCTGGTCGTGGTCGGCCTCACCTATGCCACCCTGATTCTCGGCGAACTGGTGCCCAAGCGCCTTGCCCTGGCCCATTCCGAAAGCCTGGCCATTGCCGTGGCCCGGCCGTTGCAGCTGGTTGCCCTGGCCGGGGCGCCCTTCGTCTGGGTGATCAATGCCTCGACCAATCTGGTCCTCGCCCTGCTGCCCAAGGGGCCGGCCCAGCCCGACATCAGCGACGAGGAAGTCCGCATCCTGATGACCGAAGGTGCCGCCAGCGGCCATTTCCACGAGGCCGAGCGGGCCATCGTGGAAATGACCCTGCGCCTGGGCGACCGCCGGGTCGACGCGCTGATGACCCCGCGGCCGCAGATCGAATGGCTGGACGTCCTGGATCCGCCAAAGCTGACCCTGGAAAAGATCGTCGAGACGCAACACGCCCGCTTCCCGGTCAAGAAGGGCAATTCGCGGACAATTCTCGGCTATGTCCAGGTCAAGGACCTGTTCGGCGGCCTGGCCGAAGGCCGCGCCCTCGACCTTGCCGCGGCGGTCAAGCCGGTGACCTATATCCCCGATACCACCCTGGCTCTCAAGGCGCTGGAGCTGTTTCGCGCCAATGGCCAGCCCCTTGCCATCATCGTCGACGAATATGGCGATATCCAGGGATTGGTCACCTTGACCGACCTGCTGGAAGGCCTGGTCGGCGAACTCGACGACGCGGAATCGCCGGACGAGGGACGGTCGGTGGTGCAGCGCGACGACGGTTCCTACCTGATCGACGGCAGTTTCCCGCTCGACCGGGTGTGGCACCTGGTCGGCATCCCGGAACCACGCGACGACGATGCCGAAGACTACAACACCCTGGGCGGGTTCATGATGCACCGGCTGAAGCGGATCCCCGAGGCCGGCGATCATTTCGTCCTCCACGGCAACCGATTCGAGGTGGTCGATATGGACGGAAGGCGGGTCGACAAGGTATTGGTCGCGGCACTCGTCCGGGACGACGAAGCAACCTCGGGCTGACGCAGACAGGGTGTTCCAGTGGGTTTCGACCTCTTGCTCGACCAATTGACAGCGCTGGCCGGGGTGGTTCTGGTCGATCTGGTGATGGCCGGCGACAATGCCATCGTGATCGGCATCGCCGCCGCCAATGTCCCCCGGGAGGAGCGCAACCGGGTCATCCTGTGGGGCCTGGCCGGGGCGATGGTGCTGCGCATCATCTTCGCCGCGGTGACCACCCAGCTGCTCGCCGTGGTCGGGCTGACCCTCGCCGGCGGCCTGCTGCTGCTCTGGGTCGCCTGGAAGATGTGGCGCGAGATCGAGGGCCAGCGCAAGGCGCGGGCGGTCGGCGGCGACGAGGGCGAGGGCGACTTCGCCCCCGGCATCAAGAGCCCGGCGACGTTTCGCGGTGCGGTCCTGCAGATCGTCCTGGCCGACGTGTCGATGTCGCTGGACAACGTGCTGGCGGTTGCCGGTATCGCCCAGGAGCATCTGTGGGTGCTGGTGGTCGGACTGATCCTGTCGATCGCCCTGATGGGCCTTGCCGCCCGACTGGTTGCATCGCTCTTGAAGCGCCATCACTGGCTGGCCTATCTCGGCCTGGTCGTGGTCGCCTATGTCGCCGTGGACATGATCTATCGCGGCACGATGCAGGTGATGGCGGTGACCAGTTGAGGACCGCTCCGGTATGGGGCGTCGCATTGGCAAATGCCGCTGGGCCATTGATACTCAGCATGAACTGACCGGGACCCGACCATGTCCAACCCCTACGAGACCAATCTCGACCCGAACCCCGCAAATTATCAGGCGCTGACCCCCCTGGTCTTCCTCGAGCGGGCGGCAACCGTCTACCCGTCGCGCGTCGCCATCATCCATGGCGATATCACGATCGATTACGCAACCTTCTATGCCCGGGCCCGGCGCCTGGCCTCGGCGCTGAAGGCGCGGGGCGTCGCCAAGGGCGACACGGTCTCGATCATGGCGCCCAATGTGCCGGCCATGCTCGATGCCCATTACGGCGTGCCGATGATCGGTGCCGTGCTCAACACCCTGAATATCCGGCTCGATGCGGCCAATATCGCCTTCACCCTCGACCATGCCGAGACCAAGGTGCTGATCACCGATCGGGAATTCGCCCCGACCATCAGGGCCGCGCTGGCGATCGCCGAGGCCAAGCCCCTGGTCATCGATATCGACGACCCGGCCTATGACGGCCCGGGCGAACGTCTGGGCGCGATCGAGTACGAGGCGTTCATCGCCGAAGGCGATCCCGATTTCGTCTGGACCGGCCCGGCCGACGAATGGGAGGCGATCAGCCTCAACTACACCTCGGGCACCACGGGCAATCCCAAAGGGGTGGTCTATCACCACCGCGGCGCCTATCTCAACGCCGTGTCGAACGTGGTCATCGGCGGCATGTTCGGGCGGCCGGTCTATCTCTGGACCCTGCCCATGTTCCACTGTAACGGCTGGTGTTTCACCTGGTCGCTGTCGGTGATCGGGGGCACCCATGTCTGTCTGCGCCGGGTCGAAGCCGGGGCGATTTTCGCCGCCATCGAACGCTACAAGGTCACCCATCTGTGCGGCGCCCCGATCGTCATGGGCATGATCATCAATGCCGGCGCGGACCAGAAGCGGCCCTTGCCCCACAAGGTCGAACTGATGACCGCCGCCGCGCCGCCGCCGGCCGCGGTCATTGCCGCCATGGAGGCGAACGGCTTCAAGATCACCCATCTCTACGGCCTGACCGAGACCTATGGCCCGGCGGTCATCTGCGCCTGGAAGGACGAGTGGGACGCCCTGCCCGACGAGCAGCGGTCGGTGATGAAGGCCCGCCAGGGGGTGAAATCACCCCTGCTCGCAGACCTTGAAGTGATCGATCCGGAAACCATGATGCCGGTGCCTCGGGATGGCCAGACCATGGGCGAGGTCATGTTCAAGGGCAATCTGGTGATGAAGGGCTATCTCAAGAACCACAAGGCGACCGAGGAAGCCTTCGCCGGCGGCTGGTTCCATTCCGGCGATCTGGGGGTGATGCACCCGGACGGCTATATCCAGCTCAAGGACCGCTCCAAGGACATCATCATTTCCGGCGGCGAGAACATCTCGACCATCGAAGTCGAGGGCGTGCTGTACAAACACCCGGCCATCCTCGAGGCGGCGGTGGTGGCGCGGCCCGACGCGAAATGGGGCGAGACGCCCTGCGCCTTCGTCACCCTCAAGACCGGAATGTCCCTGACCGAGTCCGACGTCATCGCGTTTTGCCGCGAGAACCTTGCGGGATACAAGGTTCCGCGGACCGTGGTCTTCGCCGACCTGCCCAAGACCTCCACGGGGAAAGTACAGAAATTCGTCCTCCGCGACCGCGCCAAGGCGCTGTGACCG
>JAJFJE010000112.1 GCA_021774355.1 Alphaproteobacteria bacterium | reverse complement strand
CATCGCGAACAGGGTCGCCACGACCAGTCCGCCAACGAGCAGCCGGATCGGCTCGACCGTCCCGCCGGCGGTCCCGCCGGTGTTCAACGCGAAATGCAAAGCGATCGGTGCCACCAGGCTGATCGTGCCCATCAAGGCGATCACGGTGGTCGAGGCGACGATGGTCGCCGCCATCAGGGAGTTCCGGATGGTCTGTACCGCAATGATCTCATGGCCCGGCAGGGCCATCACCATATGCAGCCAGCGTTCGCGCATGGTGACGTGGACCTGCCGGATAGCCTGGCGCCGCCGCTGCCGGATCTCGAAGGCGGCCAGCGCACTGCCGCCGAGCCCCAGGGCCACCCAATCCGAAGCTGCAGTCGTAAGCAGGGTCAGGTCCGCCATGACGTCCAAGCCTGTCCCGGAAGCCGCTGGGAGCGGCCCGTAATGGCCAGCAGGCCAGGGCCGTGCTGCCGTGGAAACCGTGTCACGCCCGGCGCCCCCGGGCAGAGATCGCCTGCCGCCAGCCTAGCACGGAGCGTCCGGGCGCGGCGAGGCGGGCCGCCTATTGAATCCCCGCCGCCGGTTGCCGGTCGTCGCCGCCCTCCTCCGGGGTGACATCGAGGACCGCCGCATGGGTCTTGATCGTCGCCGTGCCCGGCCGGCAAGCGGTCATGCAGGGCGCTGCGCCGGTGTGGTAGTGGGCCTCCTGGGCGCGGTCGTCGTCGATGAAATTGGCCGCGTTGGGCATTTTGACCGCGGTGAAATTCTCGTCCGACAGCACGAAATTCTCGTCGGTGACAATGTCGTTGAGATAGAGGAGATAGGCGGTCAGGGCGTAGACATCGTCGTCCGACAGCGAGCGGGCGTCGCCAAAGGGCATGGCCCGGCGGACATAATCGTAGACCGTCGACAGGAACGGCCAATAGGAGCCGATGGTCTTTTCCGGGCGGTCGTTTTGCAGCGTGTCCTGGCCGCCGGCCAGAACCGGCCAGCGTCCCACCGACTCGCCGAACCCGCCATGGCAGGCCGCGCATTTCGCTTCGTAAATCTCGCCGCCCTGGGCAACGGTGCCCTTGCCCTTGGGCAGGCCGAGCCCGTCCGGCCGGATATCGATATCCCAGGCGGCGATTTCCTCCGGGGTGGCCTGGCGGCCCAGCCGCAGGACATGGCCGGCCCCCGGCGTGGCGGCCCCCGGCGTGGCGGCCGCCGCCGGCGCGGCCAGCGGGGGTGTCGCCTCGGCGGCCGAGGGCGGGGCGGCGGCGGTGGTTGCGAAAGTCCCGAGATAGGCGACGATATTGGCCAGTTCATCCGCCTTCTTGAGGCCGGCGAAGGTCATCTTGGTTCCCGGCACGACCGCCTTCGGGTCGGCCAGATAGGACTGCAGGGTCTCGGCCGTCCAGACCAGGCCGCCCTGGCCGGCTTTGGTCATTGCCGGCGAGTAGCGGTAGCCCTCGATGCTGCCGGCGGTACGGCCGATGAGGTCGTTCAGCTCCGGTCCGACGCGGTGCCTGGCGCCGGGACCCACCGCGTGGCACGCGGCGCATTTGGCAAAGGTCCTTTTTCCGGCGCCCGCGTCCTGGGCGACGGCACCGCCGCAAAGGGCGGCTGCGGCGACGGCGGCAATGGCGGTCGCCTCAAGAAATTTCAACATTCTCGACGACTCCGTCCGTGCCGACATACCAGGTCTGAATGCCGTTGTTGTGGTAGATGGAATTGCTGCCCCGGGCGGCCCGCAACGCGTCCTTGGTCGGCTGCACGTAACCTTTCTCGTCAATCGCCCGGGATTGCAGGAACAGCGCCGAGCCATCCCAGTCGTGTTCGAGATAGAAGCGGTGCAGGGCGTGCGGCAGGCTGGGCCCGTCGATGCGCGCGGCGGTCCAGTTGCGGCCGCCGTCGATGGTGACGTCGACCTGCGCGATCCGGCCGTTCCCGGTCCAGGCCAGGCCCGAGATCACAAGCCGGCCCCTGCCGTGGCGGACCGGCGCCTGGGGACTCGGGCTGGTGATCACCGACTTGACCTCCATCGCCCAGGTGAAGCGCCGGGCTTTGCCGCTGGCCAGCAGGTCGGTGTATTTCGAGGTTTCCTCGCGCTGCTGCCAGGGCTGGTCGCCGAGTTCCAGACGGCGCAGCCACTTGACCCACATATTGCCTTCCCAGCCGGGCACCACCAGGCGGATCGGATAGCCCTGTTCCGGGCGCAGCGCCTCGCCGTTCATGGCGAAGGCGATCATGCAGTCGTCCAGCGCCTTTTCGAGTGGGATCGAGCGGGTCATGGCCGCCGCATCGGCGCCTTCCGCCAACAGCCATGTGGCGCCGGGCTTGAGCCCCGCCTCGGCCAGCACGGCCCTGAGCGGCACCCCGGTATACATCACGCAATGGACCATGCCGTGGGTGAACTGGCAGCCGTTCAACTGCGCGCCGCGCCATTCCATGCCGGAATTGGCGGCGCATTCGAGGAAATAGATCCGGTTCGTTCGGGGGAACCGCGCCAGGTCCGCCATGGTGAAAACCAGGGGCGTCTCGACCAGGCCGTTGATCATCAGGCGGTGGGCGGCCGGATCGATTTCGGCGACACCGGCATGGTGTCGCTCGAAGCACAACCCGTTGGGCGTGATGATGCCGTCCAGCGCGTGCAGGGGGGTGAAGTTGACCGACGAGACCGGGTCGGCCGTCAGCCACGGGACGTTGCGACGGATAACCGTCTTTTCATAGGGTGACGGGGTGCCGTAGGGCTGGGCGTCGACCCCGGGGCCGGAATAACGGTTCCAGTCCTGGATATCAGTGATTGCCGGGTCGCCCGCGGCCAGCGCCCGCCCGGTGACCAGGCCGCCGGCCAGGGTGCCCGCCAGCCCGGCCTTCAGAAGCCGGCGCCGCGACGGCCCCTGCGCGCTCTCATTCGACTGGCTCATTGGCGCCTCCCGACGGCCTTACGGATCTAAACATCCTGTTATATCTATATATCGTGCGCGGCTGTGCGCCCGCTGGCCGATATCAGGCCTAGCCGGCGATCTTGACGGTGGTGTTGTCGTCGACCCGGACCGAGGGATGCTTGCCCAGATAGTCCTGGACCACGTCCCACACCGGAGGGCCTTCGGTGCCTTCGTTGACCGAGCCCCAGCCGGCAACGACATAGCTCTTGGCCGGGTCGATCGCCTCGCCGGTCTCGAGCAGGGTCATGGCCGAGATGCGGCCGCCCATCGCGGCGGCGGGGTCGATGGTGTAGCCCATGCCGCCGACCCGGACCATGTCGCCGCCTTGCTGGTAATAGGGGTCCTTGTTGAACAGATTGTCGGCCACGTCCTCGAGAATGTCCTTGAGCGTCGTGCCGGTCATGGTCGAGCGATAGGCGGCGGGGTAGGTCATGGCGCAGGCGTTGTAGAGATCCTCGACGGTGATCTTCTGGCCGGGCAAAACCGACGTCCCCCAGCGGAATCCGGGGGACAGGGCGATCTGGGCATCGCGCTCCTCCAGCAGGGCGCGGCAGATCAGGTCGTCGAAGGTGCCGTTGAAATTGCCCCGGCGGTAAAGCAGGGTCTCGGCGGTGGCCAGTTCCCGCTTCAGTTCGGCCTCGTAGGGCGCGCGCAGTTCGCCGACCAGGCGGGCCATCTCCGGGTCCGGCGCGATAATGTCCGAGAACACCGGGATCAGGCGGTAGCTGTACCCCTTGACGCCACCATCCCGGACATCCAGGTCGAGCCGCGAGACGAATTTTCCATGGGACCCCGAGGCGACCAGGATGGTCTTGCCGACCAGGACAATTTCGGGCAGGGCGTCGTGGGTGTGCCCGGTCAGGATGACGTCGATGCCGGCAACCCGCGCGGCCATGGCGCGGTCGACGTCGAAGCCGTTATGGGACAGCAGGACCACCAGTTCGGCGCCGGCGGCGCGGGCCGCGGCGACGTTGCGGGCGACGTCCTCCTCGCGGATGCCGAACGACCAGTTGGGGAACATCCAACGCGGATTGGCGATCGGGGTATAGGGGAAGGCCTGGCCGATGACGGCGACCTTGACCCCACCCCGCTCAAAGATCCGATAGGCTTCGAAGGCCGGCTCGTTCCATTCGGCGTCATAGATGTTGCCGGCCAGGAAGGGGAAGGGCAGGCCGTCGATGATCTCCTTCACCCGCTCGGCGCCGTAGGTGAATTCCCAGTGCCCGGTCATGGCATCCGGCGCCAGGGCATTGAACGCCGTTACCATGTCCTGGGCATTGGTCTGCAGCGCGGTATAGCTGCCCTGCCAGGTATCGCCGCTGTCGAGGAACAGCATGTTGGGGCCCCGCTCGGCGCGGATCCGCTTGACGATGGTGGCGATGCGGTCGAGCCCGCCCATCCGGCCGTAGCTCTGGGCCAGGGCGGCATAGTCCTGCGAACTCAGGGCATAGGCCGAGGCCGAGCCGGGCGCGATGCCGTAATGCGCGAGAAAGGCGGCGCCGGTCAGGTGGGGCGGCAGGCCGGCCGCGGCACCGGCCCCGAGATTGACCGACGGCTCGCGGAAATAGAGCGGCACCAACTGGGCGTGGATGTCGGTCAGGTGCACCAGGGTGACATTGCCCGTGGCCGGCATGTCGAGCAGGTCGGACTCGCTCAGGGCCTGCTGGGCGGCGGCCCGCGCCCAGCGGCCGTCAAAGGTCCCCTGGGCGATGGCCGACAGGGCCATGGTGGCCGTCAGGAAATGGCGCCGTGACAACATTATTCGTTCCCCTGTCCAACCGCCGGCGGCGTCATCGCAGCCCGTTCGGCCGGCCTATTGCCGCACCGCCGGCGTCTCCACCGACAGGCCTGTGCCACGCCAGGTGACATAGACCTCGAGCGCCAGAAGCTCGTCGGAAAAGGCCTTGGGCATCTCGGCCCGGGTATCGCGGATGCAGCCGCGGAAGCGGTTGTGCAGCGAGACCATGCCGCCGGTGTTGAACCGATAGGTGGGAAAGCCGTTGACCTGGCCCTGGCTCAGATGGTCGGCCCGGATGTATTTGCCGGTGCTGGCTTCGTGGCACGAGGCACAGGCCAGGTTCAACTGCCCCATGCGGGTGTAGTAGACCGCCTTGCCCTTGTCCCACCAGCTCTGCATGTCGCCTGCGGCGAGATCGAGATGCATCGGCGTGCCCAGGGCCTGGTGCTTGACATAGGCGGTCAGGGCCAGCTGATCGGGCGCATCGAAGCCATAGGCTTCCGCGCCCATTTGGGCGACCCGGCACTTGTTGATCTGCAGTTCGACATTGACCGGCTTGGCCGCCGCAGCGTCCCATTTGGGATAGTTCGCGCCGACCGTCTTCATGCTGTCGGCGGCATTGCCGTGGCACGAGGTGCATGACTTGCCGGCGCTGCCGTCGACCGTGTTCCACAGCTCCTCGCCCCGTTCCACCGCCAGCATGCCGGGATTGGCGAAGGAATCGGCCTCCGTTGCCCGGGTTTCGGCCTCGCGGAACAGCCAGCCCGACAGCACTTCCGGCAGGGGATGACCGGCCGGCGCCATGGTCCGGGTGATCATTTCGCGGCCGTCGATGACCAGTTGGTCGTCGACCGGGCCATCGGCGGCAAGGACAACCATGCCCGGCCCCGCCGCGGCAGCCAGGGCAATCGCCCAGGAGAGTCTTTTCACGTGGCACCTCTCTGCGAGCCGCCGGCCCCGACGGTCGGACACGGTCAGGCGACCTCGATCTGGTGCTCGTCCGCGTAGATCGAGCCGTCGTCGTCAACCCAGGTGAACTTCAGGCTGCCGCTTTCGCTCAGCCGGGCGTTGAACTCGAAATAGGGATTGGCCGATATGGCCGGCTCGATATCGCATGCGAACACCGGCTGGCCGTTGAAGGTGCAGCTGAACTTGTTGATGATCTTGCGCGGGATCAGCTTGCCCTCCTTGTCCTTGCGCTGACCCGACTCCATGTCGTGGCTGATCAGGGTCTTGATCGCGATGACCTCGCCGACCTTGGCGGTCTTGGGCACCTTGATCCGGGGCTTTGGGGTCGCCATCGTCGCTCTCCTGTCGCTCAGCCGCCGCAGCCGCCGATGGTTACTTTGACTTCCTTCTGGTCCAGGTAGACCGAGCCGTCGGCCATCTTGGCGACGGCGATGACGTTCTGGGTCTTGGCCAGGCGCATGCGGGTGGTCGCCGCGGCGACCCCGCTCAGGGCGGTGAAGTGGAAGGTGGCAACCTCGGGATTGGGATTGCCCTCGGCGACGATCATCACCGATTCGACCCTGTCGTCGCCGCTCATGGCGCTGTCCACGGTTACCGATATCGGCACGGTGTTGCCGTTCTCGGCGATCTCCGGGGCGGTCAATGTAATCTTTCCCATCGCGGGCTTGGCGGCCCCGGCAAAGGCCGCGATCCGCTGCGCGGTGGCTTCCGGGGTGGCCCGCGCCACCACCGGCAGCAATCCGCCAAATGCCGCCGCTGCGGATAGGGCCAGGGCTTGTCGTCTGTTCAACTGCATGACAGGTCCTTCGATGACCGGGTCTAGTCCTTGAGAGTGGCCAGATAGGCAACCACGTCCTCGACCTGCTGGGCGGTCAGGATGGTCTTGCCGACCAGATCCTTGCGAACATTGATGCCGACCTTGAGGGAGTAGAAGCCGGGCATCACGGTGTCGGGGCCGAATACCGCTTTCGAGTCGGCGACGATGGCGCGCAGTTGGGCCGGCGACCAGCGCTCGGCCACGCCGTCCAGCGGCGGCGCAACGTCGCCGTGGAACTGTTCCTTGCTCAGGCTTTTCACCGCGTGGCAGGCGAGGCAATTGCCCAATTTGCGGTCGACGAAGGCCTTGGCGCCGGCATCCGGGTCGCCGGCCAGGCCGGTCAGCGTGGCGGTGACGGCATTTTCCTCGAAGCGAACCTGGTCCGGCGCCGTGTCGGCTGCCAGCGAAACGCTGGAACTGACGAGTGCGGCACATGCTGCCGCCCAGCCGATAACGGACCTCATCCTGTGCCGTCCCTTCCGTCCACGTCTGCCGGACTGTGTCTCCGGCTTAGGCTTATCAGGGTGCCGCAATGCGCCCGGCGATTCAATTCAAAAATATGAGTATATGAATATATTGCGATGCAGCGCGGCCGGTCACTCGGCGTCCAGGCGGCCGGCGGCGCGCAGCTCATTGACCAGGCGGGCGTGATAGGCCTGGAAATGCTCGGCGCCGTCATAGCCCTTTTCCGACACCCACTGGAACATGTGGAGAAACGTCCATTTGCCGAAGGCGCCGGGCATGGTCGCCACCGCGGCCTTGCTGACCGGGATCGCGCCCGGTGGCGCCTCGGGCAGGAACACCACGGTCGGGGTGAACAGATAGCCCCATTTGCGCGCGGCGCTCTTTTCCGTCAGCACCTCGCCGTCCAGGTCGGTGACTTCCTCGTCGCCGAACATGTTGTATTGGACCATCAGGAAATGGGCCTGGATGTAGTCGCGCACCGCGGGGTCGGCGAGGAGCTTTTCGTGCATCGCCGCGCAATAGATGCAGCCGCGTTGCTCGAAGACGATCGCCAGGCGCTTTCCAGCCGCCTTGGCGGCGGCCATGTCTTCGGCGATATCGCGGAAGGTGATCGCGAACCAGTCCTCCTTGTGCAGGCCGTCATCGCCCAGTTGCGCGGCGAGCGCCGCCGCAGGGGCGGCGAGCACCAGGACCAGGGCGGTTACCATCGCTTTCAGCATCGGGCTCTCCTATCCCAGGCGTTGAAATGCCGGAACCGCTTCCAGCAGCCAGTACGAGATATTGGCCATCTGGCCGGTTGCGAACAGGACGCCGGTGACCACCAGCAGGGCGCCCATGACCTGCTCCACCGTCTTGAGATGGCGGCGGAAGCGGCCGGCCCATGTGATGAACCGGCCGATGAAGGCCGCGGCCAGGAGGAACGGCAGCCCCAGCCCCAAGGCATAGGTCGCCAGCAGGGCGGCGCCGTGCAACGCGGATTCCTCGGCACCGGCCACGAACAGGATGGCCGCCAGCACAGGCCCGACACAGGGTGTCCAGCCGAAGGCAAAGGCAAGCCCCATCACATAGGCACCGACCAGGCCGGCGGGTTTGCTGGCCGGCGTGATGCGGGCCTCGCGGTAGAGCACGGCAAAGCGCAGGAGGCCCAGAAAATGCAGGCCCATGACGATGATCACCAGGCCGGCGACGATCGACAGGATGTCGAAATAACGGGCCAGGGCCTGGCCGATCACCGTCGCCGTGGCACCCAGAGCGACGAACACCGTGGCGAAGCCGAAGACGAAAAAAAGCGCCGACAGAATGATCCGCCGGCGCTGTGCGGGCAGCTGCTGTGCGGCGCTCAACTGGTCGAAGCTGAGGCCGGTCAACCAGGCGAGATAGGGCGGAACGATGGGCAGCACGCAGGGCGCCAGGAAGGACAGCAGACCCGCGATGAACGCTCCTCCGAAGCTGACGTCGAGCATTTCCTACCCCGGTGGCGGGCCCGGCCGTGCTGCCGCGCTTATTTTGGACCTAGAAGATATTCGAATATAACGATATATTGCAAACGAGAAATGGACAGGCGTCGCCCGGGGCAGACGGCCGGTGCGGCGGCGGGCGGTGTGGCCATGCCGCGCCGGCTGTGGTGCTCCGGCAGCTTTTCTGCTTTTTTGTCGGCGGATTTACCGCAGCGCAGCGACTTGGCGGCGAAGCTGGTGCACAATATTCTGCATTCTGCCGCGAAGGGTCGGGTCGTCTGATGCCTCACATGCCGTCTACGGAAACCGAAATGAGTCTGCCCAAAATTGGTGCGACACAGTCTGCGGAAGAATTCGGGCAGATGCTGGAACAGGCGCGTAAAGCGACCGAGTTGCTGAAGGCCCTGTCCCATGAGAGCCGGCTGCTGATCCTGTGCCTGCTGGCCGACGGCGAGAAGTCGGTGTCTGATATCGAGCAGATCATGAACATGCGCCAGGCCGCCGTGTCCCAGCAACTCGCCCGCCTGCGCTTCGACCGCCTGGTCAATACCCGGCGCGACGGCCGGGTGATCTATTATTCCCTGGCCAGTTCGGAAGTGACCACGGTGATCGACGCCCTCTACAAGGCCTTCTGCCAACCGCTCAAGACACGGGACTAGCCGCGCCGTGGCCGACAGACCGGCGGTCCGGGGGCTATCGGGGCACCGGGCCCGGCTTGCGGCGGCCGCCTTTGCCCTGCTCGCGCCGAGCGGCGCCTGGGCCCAGGATTCGGTGACCAGCTATGTGCGCGAAGCCTCCTTTGCCGATGTCGTGGCCGACCTGTCGGACGCCATCGTCAACCGCGGCCTGGTGGTCGACCATCACGGCCTGATCGGCGACATGCTCAAGCGCACCGGGGCGGCCCTGGGGCTGGCCGGGTCGCCCTATCGTGCCGCCGAATTCTTCCAGTTCTGCTCCGCCTCCCTGTCGCGCGCGGCGATGGAACAGGACCCCGGAAATATCGCCTATTGCCCCTATTCGGTCTTCGTCTACGAGACCGAAGGCCGCCCCGGCCAGATCGTCATCGGCTTCCGGCGCCTGCCACCCGGCGACGGGCGCGATCCCATCAACAGCCTGCTCGACAGCATTGCGGTCGAGGCGGCCGGCCACTAGCGCCTGTTCAGCCGAAGCGGAATCCGGTTCGCCGTCTGAAAATGCATTATTTCAACACGTTAGAGCGTTGGCGGACTGACTGTCATTCCGCCGGTGCTCTGGTCGTCCCGCCCGGTCAGGCCGGCTTGCGCGCACCGACGATCCAGGTGGCCGATGGCAGCAGCACCACGCCGTCCCGCTCGTGGGGCGCGAGAGCGGCGTGCACTGCCGCGGTGACCGGTCCGCGCGCGTCCGGCGCCTCGCGCAGGACGCTGCCCAGGGGACCGACATTGAGGGCGAGGTGCAGGGCCTGGTCCAGGGTATTGCCGCCGATCAACTGGTCGTGCGGTGCGATGGCGATATCGACATAGCCGGCGCCTGCCAGGATGGCCCGCACCCGCTCGGGATCGGCGAAGGCGAAGGGCCCGGGGGCCTGCGGATCGGCTGGCGCCTGGGGCGGCATGTGGGGGCGGGCGGCATCCAGCGGTACGGTCATCCAGTGATTGTCGGCAAGGCCCCGCCAGCAGACGAAGGCGAGCCGCCCGCCCGGCCGCAAGGCCGTGGCCACATTGGCAAAGGCGGCGACCGGATCATCGAAGAACATCACGCCAAAGCGGGAAAAGGCGCCATCGGCGCCGGCCGGCGGAAATCCGTGGGTCTGCACATCGCCATTGACGAAGCGGACCGGGGCGCCGGCCGCGGCGGCCCGCTGCCGGGCCACCTCCAGCATGGGTTGGGACACGTCGAAACCGGTGACCGAGCCGTTGGCGCCCACCCGGCGCTGGAGGTCGAGGGCGGTGGCCCCGCAGCCGCAGCCGATGTCGACGAGGTGCTCGCCGGGGGCCGGGGCCAGGGCGTCGATGGCGCGGCTGCCCAGGGGCCCGATCATCCGGTCGAGCAGATCCTGCAGCGCGGCCCAGGTGCGCCCGGCGGTGTCGTTCCAGTGGGCAATCTGGCCGGCATTGGCGTCGGCAGCGGAAGTCATGGCCCCTTGTCCTTTCGGTTCCCCCGGGGCCGGACCATGGCGCCGGTCCGGCCGGTCACCGCTTTAACGGCATCGCCGGGACAAAGCAATTGCCCCGCGGGGGCGTCAGGCGGCGTGCCGGCGCCCCTCGAAGCGCAGGACCAGATGTTCGTCGCTGCTGCCGGGGCCTTGCTCGACCCAGCCCAGCGCCTGGTAGAACGCCACCACGCTTTGATTGCGGCTGTCGCATTCGAGCACGGCGCCCTCGCCGATCAACCGGCAGGCCTTGGTCAGCAGCCGCCGGCCCACGCCGCGCCCCTGGAGGTCCGGCGTGACATAGAGGTGGGCGATTTCCCGCCCCGTGCGGTCGAACGAGACGAAGCCGAGGACCTGGTCGTGACAATCCGCGACCCAGGTTTCCAGGCCGCGGGTCGACAGGGCGAAGTCGTCGAGGGTGAAGCGGTCGGCCGGGACCCGGGGATAGGCCCGCCGCCGGGCCGCACAATAGAGGGCGGCGCAGGCCCGCATGTCGCGCGGGCGCGCCCGCCGCACCCGGGTCAGGAAGCGCAGGGCGAGCCAGTTCACGATTGCTGCCCGCTGTGGCGGAAACAGTCGACCAGATGGTCGTCGACCATGCCGACCGCCTGCATGAAGGCATAGACGATGGTCGGTCCGACGAAGCGGAAGCCTTTGGCCTTCAGGGCACTCGACATGGCCTGGGCCTCAGCGCTTTCGGTCGGGATCTGTTCGCGCGTCTGCCAGTGGTTGACCAGGGGCCGGCCGCCGACGAACGCCCATAAATAGCGGCTGAAAGCGCCTGGCTCGGTTTCGATGGTGAGGTAGGCCCGGGCGTTGCCGACCGTCGCCACGATCTTGGCGCGGTTACGCACGATCCCCGGATCGGTCAGGGCGGCGGCGATTTCGGCATCGCCCCACTGGGCAAGGCGGGCCGGTTCGAAACCCTCGAAACGGGCCCGGAAGGTATCCCGCTTGCGCAGGATGGTCAGCCACGACAGGCCCGCCTGGAAGCCGTCGAGCGTCAGTTTCTCGAACAGGGCCCGGGAGTCGTATTCCGGGACGCCCCATTCGGTGTCGTGATAGGCGACATAGTCGGGCGCGGTTGCGCTCCAGCCGCAGCGGTGCTGCGCGTCGGTTGACGCGTTCATAGGCGGACCCAGTCTGGTTGTTCGGCGTGCACTTCCCGGCCGCCGGCCAGCAGCGGAAGGCCCGCCGCCCGCGCCTGGTCGAGTTCGTCGAGCCGCATCGAGGCGAGGCCGATGCCGGCCCGGCCCGAGCGCATGGTCCCGACCTCCCGGTCGCCCGCCATTACCGGGGTGCCGGGGTCGACCGCCGGCCCGTCATAGCGGACCGTGAACAGGCGTTTCCGGACGGTTCCCCGGTGCTTGGTGCGGGCGGTCAGCTCCTGGCCGACATAACAGCCCTTGGTGAACGAGATGCCGTTGAGCTCGTCGATGTTCGATTCCAGCAGGAAGGACTTGTCCGGCTGGATGTCCCGCGACCCGTCGGGCACGCCCAGCGCCAGGCGCCAGCGGTCCCAGGCCTCGAAATCGGCAGTGACCGCCAGGCCTGCGGCGGCGATAGCAGTCTCGGCCTCGGCCCGGGGGGCGATGATGCGCACGCCCAGCCGGTCGAGGCGCGGGTCGACGAACAGGCTGCCCTGGCCCAGAACCCGGGCGGCGCCGGCCGCCGGCTCGAGCCCGAAGGCCGCGGCAGCACCCTGGCCGAACGCCGCAAAGACCGCCCAGTCCGCCGACAGATCGGCCAGATCGACCTTGGCCCGCAGGCGATACAGGGTCAGCCGGCGCTGCAGGTCCGGCAGACGCGATATCTCGGTATCAACCAGCAGGCGGTCGCCGGTTGCGGCAATCAGCAATTCGTGGAGGAACTTGCCCTGAGGGGTCAGCAGGGTGGCAAAGATCGCCCGGCCCGGTCCCGCCGACAGCACATCGTTGGACACCAGGGTTTGCAGAAAGGTGCTGCGATCCGGCCCGGCCAGGCCGAGGATCCCGCGTTCCGGAAGTGGGGCGATGTCGACGCTCATTTTGTACGACTTGGGGCAGCAGGGGGTCTGAAGTCAAGAGGCGGGCGCATCACAATTCTGCCGTTGGGGGGGCAATTGCCGTTCACTCCTGCTATAGAGAGGCGCCGCGGCACGGAGCCTCCCATGCGTTCGCCTGTCAACGTGATCTGCGCCAAATGGGGCACCCGATACGGGTCCCATTATGTCAACCGGCTGCGCGCCATGGTCGCCCGGCATTTGTCGCGGCCCCATCGCTTCGTCTGTTTCACCGATGACGCCGCCGGTCTCGACGACGGCATCGAGACCCGGCCCATGCCCGACATCCCGGTGCCCCGGCACCGCCAGGTGTCGCCCTGGCGCAAGCTGGCCCTGCTCGCCAACCCCCTGGCCGACCTGGCGGGGCCGACCCTGTTCCTCGACCTGGACCTGGTGATCGTCGACAGCATCGATCCCTTTTTCGAGACCGAGGGCCGGCTGTGCATCATCGAGAACTGGACGACCCGGGGCCGCGGGATCGGCAACAGTTCGGTATTCCGCTTCGACGCGGGCAGCCTGGCCGGCTGCCTGGACGCCTATCTGGCCGATCCCGACGGCGCCATAGCGGCGGTCGACAATGAACAGATCTTCCTGTCGCGCTGGGTCGGCCGGCCCAGCTTCTTTCCCGCCAGCTGGTGCCGCAGCTTCAAGTTCCACTGCATCCCGGGCGGGCCCTACAACATTCTGTCCTGGTTCCGCGCGCCGCGCCTGCCCCCGGGCACGCGCATCGTGGTGTTTCACGGCAACCCCAAGCCGGAAGACGCTGTCGCCGGGCGCTGGCCGGGCAAGCCCTTGAAGCACCTGAAGCCCAGCCCCTGGATTGCCGAGCACTGGCGATGATGATCGTCCAGGCCATTGCG
>JAJFJE010000111.1 GCA_021774355.1 Alphaproteobacteria bacterium | reverse complement strand
TAGGCGTCGATATCGGCCAGCAGCTTGACCTTGGTCGTGAACTCGACCGCGTCGAGCGGGTTGTCCGGCACGTAGAGCCGGGCATTGGTGCGCGGCGGATCGCCGGCCATGGCGCCGCCATGCCCGCCGGACACCGCACGCACGGTGCGGGCCGCCCTGGCGATCGCCGCCTCGGACAATTCCGCCGCATGGGCAAAGCCGGTCGCCTCGTCGGCGACGGCGCGCAGACCGAAGCCCTGGGACGTATCGAAATTGGCGACCTTGAGGCGTCCGTCATCGAACCCGAAGCTCTCCGACTGGGCATATTCGAGGAACAATTCGCCGTCGTCGGCACCGGTCAGGGCGTCGTCGACCAGCGATTCGACCCGCTGCGGATCGAGACCTGCTTCTTCGAACAGACGCATCGGGGACAATTCGGCCATGGCTGACAACTCCGCTTTGGTTCCCCCACCATATGGGGTGCGGCGCCCGTCGGGCACAAGAGTTGCGCGGAAATCAGCCTTTTTCTTGATATCCCAAGAACCTGCTGTGTTTCGCGGCAAAACGTCGCAACGCACCATGTCCCGTGGTCGGCGCGGCCCAATCATTATAATCCCGGCCTATCGAGAGCCCTGGCCGAGCAGCGCCCTGCGGTGTAGGTTCGCCGCCGATAGCTGTGCAGGACCGGGGGCGAGAGGCCGTCATTGGCTGGTTGCGCACCCGGTCTCAACGGTCGGTCGGCACGGGTTTCAGGTGGGTGGCGGGGCTCGTTGGGGGCGCCTACGCCCGGGATGCAAGCGGGAGTTCGAACGCCCCATGGGTCAGACAGTCAAAGCGGCCGGGTTCGGCCTTGCAACCGTGGCCGCCGCGTTTGCGGCGCCCACCCTCGGCTTCGCGGATCAACCGCGACCGTGGGAGTTGAACATGCAGGATGCGGTTACGCCGGTGGCGGAAGCCATGCACTCCTTTCACAACCTGCTGCTGCCGATCATCATCGGCATCTCGCTCCTGGTGCTGGTGCTGCTGCTCTATGCGATGTGGCGGTTCCGCGAGAAGGCCAATCCGGTCCCCTCAAAGACCTCCCACAACACCCTGGTCGAGGTCCTGTGGACGGTGGTCCCGATCATCATCCTGGTGATCATTGCCGTTCCCTCCTTCCGCCTGCTCTATTTCGGCGACAAGGCGGCCAATGCCGACATGACCCTCAAGATCGTCGGTCATCAATGGTACTGGGAATACATCTATGCCGATGCCGACGACCTGACCTTCGAGGCCCGGGTCGCCGCCCGCACGCCGGAAGAAGCGGTCGACGGCAAGGTCCGTCTGCTGTCCACCGACAATCCGCTGATGATCCCGGTCGATACCACGGTGCGGGTTTTGGTCACATCAACCGATGTCATCCACTCCTGGCTTTTACCGGCCTTTGGTGTTCAAAAATACGCCATGCCCGGCCGCCTGAACGAAACTTGGTTCCGCGCCGAAAAGACGGGGGTCTATTACGGCCAGTGCAACCAGATCTGCGGGCTGGACCACGGCTTCATGCCGATCGAAGTGCATGTCGTATCCAAGGAAGACTATGCCACCTGGGTGCAGAAGGCCAAGGCCCAGGCTGGATTGACCGATCCGACCCCCACCACTGCAGTCGCCGCGGCCGAGCCGGTCCGGCTTCCGTTGCACTGAGTCCGAGGAACGCACGATGGCGAGCACCACTCACGGACATGGTCACGCTGACGGCCATGATCACGGTCACGACGATCACCGCCCGGGCTTTGTCCGGCGCTGGCTGTTCTCGACCAACCACAAAGACATCGGCACGCTGTATCTGATCTTCGCGATCTGCGCCGGTCTGATCGGCGGCGCCTTTTCGATCGTGATGCGCCTCGAATTGCAGGATCCGGGCGAACAATGGCTGGCCGACAACCAGGTCTTCAACATGCTGATCACGGCCCATGGCCTGATCATGATCTTCTTCATGATCATGCCGGCAATGATCGGCGGCTTCGGCAACTGGTTCGTGCCGCTGATGATCGGGGCGCCCGACATGGCGTTCCCGCGCATGAACAACATCTCGTTCTGGCTGCTGATCCCGTCCTTCGCCCTGCTGCTCGGCTCGGCCTTCGTCGAGGGCCCGCCCGGCGGTAACGGCGTCGGTACCGGCTGGACCATCTATGTGCCGCTGGCCGACGACACCTTCCATCCCGGCCCGGCGATGGACATGGCGATCCTGTCGCTGCACCTGGCCGGCGCCTCGTCGATCCTCGGCGCGATCAACTTCATAACCACGATCTTCAACATTCGCGCGCCGGGCCTGACCCAGCACCGCATGCCGCTGTTCGTCTGGTCGGTGCTGGTCACCGCCTTCCTGCTGCTGCTGTCCCTGCCGGTCCTGGCCGGCGCCATCACCATGCTGCTGACCGACCGCAATTTCGGCACCACCTTCTTCGACCCTGCGGGCGGTGGCGACCCGATGCTGTTCCAGCATCTGTTCTGGTTCTTCGGCCATCCGGAAGTCTACATCCTGATCCTGCCGGGCTTCGGCATGATCAGCCACATCGTCTCGACCTTCAGCCGCAAGCCGGTGTTCGGCTATCTCGGCATGGCCTATGCCATGGTGGCGATCGGCGTGGTCGGCTTCGTAGTGTGGGCCCACCACATGTACACCACCGGCATAGGGGTCGATACCCGGGCCTATTTCACCGCGGCGACGATGGTCATCGCGGTGCCCACCGGGATCAAGATCTTCTCGTGGATCGCCACCATGTGGGGCGGCTCGATCCGCTTCACCACGCCCATGATCTGGGCGATCGGCTTCATCTTCCTGTTCACCGTCGGCGGCGTGACCGGCGTGGTCCTGGCCAATGCCGGCCTCGATACCGCCTTGCACAACACGTATTACGTGGTCGCCCACTTCCACTACGTGCTGTCGCTCGGCGCGGTCTACGCGATCTTCGCCGGCTTCTACTACTGGTTCCCCAAAATGTCGGGGCGCATGTACAACGAGACCCTGGGCAAGATCCATTTCTGGATGATGTTCATCGGCGTCAACATGACCTTCTTCCCGATGCACTTCCTGGGTCTGGCCGGCATGCCCCGTCGTATCCCGGACTATCCGGATGCCTTCCACGGCTGGAACGAGGTCGCCTCCTACGGCTCCTATATCAGCGGCGTCAGCGTCCTCCTGTTCCTGTTCATCATCGCCCAGGCCCTGCTGTTCGGCCGCAAGGCTGCGAACAATCCCTGGGGCGAAGGCGCGACCACGCTGGAATGGACCCTGTCCTCGCCGCCGCCCTTCCACCAGTTCAATGAACTGCCGGTGATCAAGGGCAGCCACCACTAAGCCCGCCGCGTGAGCCAAGGACCGTAATTCCATGAGTCTGGTCGATACCCTTCGGAAGCCTGACGACCCGGTCGTCGCCGGACATCCCGGCGCGTCCCCGGTCGACGCCCAGGCGGCCGACTACATCGCCCTGCTGAAACCACGGGTGATGTCGCTGGTGGTCTTCACCGGACTGGTGGGGCTGGTCCTTGCCCCGGGCAACCTGCATCCCGTCCTGGCCCTGACCGCCTTGCTGTGCATCGCGATCGGCGCCGGGGCCTCGGGTGCCCTCAACATGTGGTACGACGCCGACATCGACGCCCGCATGGCACGGACCAGCGGCCGGCCCGTCCCCCAGGGCCGGGTGAGTGCGGGCGACGCGCTCGGCTTCGGGCTGTTCCTGTCGGCGGCTTCGGTCCTGGTCATGGGCCTGGCCGTGAATCTGGTCGCCGCCGCCCTGCTCGGCTTCACCATCTTCTTCTATGCCGTCGTCTACACCATATGGCTGAAGCGCCGGACCCCCCAGAACATCGTCATCGGCGGCCTTGCCGGCGCCCTGCCCCCGGTCATCGGCTGGGCCGCAGTGACCGGTACCGTGGCCCCGGAATCGCTGGTCCTCTGCACCCTGATCTTCCTGTGGACCCCGCCCCATTTCTGGGCCCTCGCCCTGGTCAAGGCGGGCGAATATGAACGCGCAGGCGTGCCCATGCTGCCGGTGGTCGCCGGGCCCGAAGCCACCCGCCGCCAGATTCTGGCCTATTCCGTGGTCGTTGCCCTGTGGGGCCTGGCGCCTGTCGCCTGCGGCCTTGCCGGGCTGCTCTATGGCGCCGCCGCCGTGGTCCTGGGGCTTGCCTTCGTGGTGCTGGCGGTCCGGCTCTACCGCCGCCGGGACGACCGGACGGCAATGCAGCTCTTTGCCTTTTCCATCGTCTATCTGTTCCTGCTGTTCTCGCTGCTCCTGATCGAGCGCGTCGCCGGGTGGGCGTGATGGCCGAATCCGACCTGCACCGCCGTCGGCGCAGCCTGAACCTGGCGGTAGCCGGCGCCCTGGTGCTGTTCATCGTGCTGGTCTTCGTCGTCACCATCGTGAAGCTGAAGGGCGCATGAGCGAGAAAACACCATCGAGGCGCCATCGGCGGGTCGGCCTGATTGCCGGGGGCATCGCCGTGGCCATGCTGGGCGCCGCCTTCGCCTCGGTGCCGCTCTACAGCCTGTTCTGCCAGGCAACCGGCTATGCCGGCACGCCGCGCCGTGGCGACGCCCCGCCGACCGCCTCGACGACGGCGGGCGACCGGCAGTTCACCGTGGCCTTCGACGCCAATATCGACCCTGCCCTTCCCTGGGGTTTCCGCCCCGAACAGAAGCAGGTCACCCTGGTTCCGGGCGAGCAGAAGCTGATCTTCTATCGTTCGGAAAACCGCGCCGATCATGCGGTACGGGGCCAGGCGCTGTTCAACATCACCCCGGAAAAGGCCGCCCCGTATTTTGTCAAGATCGCCTGCTTCTGCTTTACCGAGCAGACCCTGAAGGCCGGCGAGGGGGTCGACATGCCGGTCACCTTCTATCTGGACCCGGCGATCCTTGACGATCCCAACCTGGCGGAAGTCAAAACCATCACCCTGTCCTACACTTTCTTCCTGGCCGACGATCAGCCCAAGGCCGAAGCAGCGCCGGCGGCTGGCCCGGCCGGCTCGACGGCCGCCCTGGTTCGGCCTAACCTGTCCACCAATTGAGCATCCTCGAGGACGTCATGGCGAGCACACACGACACGCCCAAGCATGACTATCATCTGGTCAATCCCAGCCCGTGGCCGCTGGTCGGCTCGTTCTTCGCCCTCCTGACCGCCCTCGGCGCGGTCCACTGGATGCGACCGGAACAGTTCCTGACCTTCCTGCCCGGCAAGCCGACGCTGTTTGCCATCGGCATGGCCGGCATCCTCTACGTCATGATCGCCTGGTGGCGCGACGTGATCGACGAGTCGATCAACAAGGGCGATCACAAGCCGGTCGTGAAGCTGGGCCTGCGCTACGGCATGATCCTGTTCATCGCGTCCGAGGTGATGTTCTTCGTGGCCTGGTTCTGGGCCTATTTCCACGGCGCCCTCGACCCGACCGAGGCGATGGGCTACCAGTGGCCGCCCAAGGGCATCGAAACCTTCGATCCCTGGCACCTGCCGTTCATCAACACGGTCATCCTGCTGCTGTCGGGCACCACGGTAACCTGGGCCCACCATGCGCTGCTGGAAGGCGACCGCAAGGGCCTGGTCCAGGGCCTGATCCTGACGGTGATCCTGGGAGCGTCCTTTACCTGCCTTCAGGCGGTCGAATATTCCCACGCCGAATTCGCCTTCTCGGCGAATTTCTATGGCGGCTCGTTCTTCATGGCCACCGGCTTCCACGGCTTCCACGTCCTGGTCGGCACCATCTTCCTGGCCGTCTGCCTGTTGCGGGCGGTTAAGGGCCAGTTCACCCCCCAGGCCCATTTCGGCTTCGAGGCGGCGGCCTGGTATTGGCACTTCGTCGACGTGGTGTGGCTGTTCCTGTTCGCCTGCATCTATGTCTGGGGCGCAGGCGTCCCGGCCAGTCACTGAGCGCGGGGTGCTGCCCGTTCACCGTTGCCCGCGCTGCGGCCAGGGGCGCCTGTATAAGGGGCTCCTGGACGTGGCCGAAAACTGCGAATCCTGTGGCCTGGACTACAGCGAGATCGACGCCGGCGACGGCCCGGCCGTTTTCGTGATTCTGTTTCTCGGGGCGCTGGTCACCGGCGGCGCCCTGTGGGTCGAGGTGACCTGGGCCCCGCCCCTGTGGGTCCATGCGGTGCTGTGGCCGCCGATCATCCTGGGCGCCGCCATTCTGTTGCTGCGCCAGATCAAGACCGCCCTGATCCACCAGCAATATCGCAAGCTCGGCTGGTAATTGCCGTTCGAGGACCCTGTCATGTCCAGTCCTGCGCCACGGCGTTTTCGTCCCACCTTGTGGCCGACCGTCGCGTCGACCCTGATCTTTGCCGTGCTGATTGCGCTGGGCACCTGGCAGATCGATCGTCTGCACTGGAAGGAAGGGCTGAT
>JAJFJE010000012.1 GCA_021774355.1 Alphaproteobacteria bacterium | reverse complement strand
GACGGCCGGACCGGCGGCCGCCCAGGAACTGCCGCCGGATGCCGATCCCGGTCGCATCCGCGAACGCCTCCAGGCGCCGCCGCCGGTTCGCGAGACAGCGCCGCTGAGCCTTCCCGAGGCGGGGCCGGAAGTGCCGCCGGCGGGGGCCGAGGCCATGCGCTTTCACCTGACCGGCCTGACCCTGACCGGCAACCAGGCGATTGCGACCGATCAACTGGCGCCGCTTTACGCCGAGACCCTCGGCACGGAGGTCTCCCTGGCCGACCTCTACGGCATTGCGGCGAAGATCACGGCCGCCTATCGGGCCCGCGGCTTCATTCTCAGCCAGGCCCTGATCCCGGCGCAGCGCATCGACGGCGGACGGGCGACCATCCGGGTGGTCGAGGGCTTCGTCGACCAGGTGACGGTCGAGGGCGAGGACCCTTCCGGGCGGATCGCCGCGATGGCGGGCGAGATCGCCGCGATACGGCCGGTGACGGCCGAGGTCCTGGAGCGCTATCTGCTGCTCATCCAGGACCTTGCCGGGGTGTCGGCGCGGGCCGTCCTGGCCCCGTCGCCGACGGTCGGCGGTGCCGCGGACCTGACCCTGGTGGTGACCCGTGATTCCCTGCAAGGGTCCTTGTCGATCGACAATCGCGGCTCGCGCAGCCTCGGTCCCTACCAGCTCACGGCCGCCATGCAGTTCAACAACCTGTCGTGGCAGGACGGCAGGGCCGGGTTGACGTGGTTCACGGCGCCGGCCGGCGACGAACTCTATTACGCGGCGGTCAGCCTGGACCAGCCGCTGGGCCATGACGGGCTGACCCTCAACCTGTCGACCGCCTATAGCTGGACCCACCCCGGAGGCGACCTCAAACGCTTCGACAATGACGGCCAGTCGAAAGCGATCGATATCGGCCTGGATTTTCCGCTGGTGCGGTCGCGGCGCCTGTCGCTCTATGTGTCACTCGGTGCCACGTGGCGCGACAGCCGCTCGGACTTCTTCGTATCGACCACCCCGACAGCGATCTATGACGACCATTTACGGGTCTTGCGCCCGGGCTTGCGCCTGCAGATGCGTGACGATCTGGGCGGCAACAACACGCTCGCCGCCAGCCTGTCCCAGGGGTTTGGGGTGTTCGGCGCGAGCGGGCGCGGCGACACGAACCTGTCGCGGGCCAATGGCGATCCCCGCTTCACCAGCCTGTCGGTCCAGGCCGGCAGAACCCAGTCCCTGGGCGGGAATTTCGCCCTGGTGGCGCGGACAAGCGCCCAGTACAGCCTCGATCCGCTGCTCGCTTCCGAAGAGATCGGCTTTGGCGGCACCAGCTTCGGCTCGGCCTTCGCGCCATCGGCCGTGACCGGCGACAGCGGCATCGGTGGCCGGCTCGAGGCGGCGTGGTCCTGGAACCTGCCGCCGGCGGCCCCCGGCTTTGGCCTGTTCGGCCAGAGCTACGGCTTCTTTGAAGGGGGGCGCATCTGGCAGCGGGACCCGCCGCCGAAAGAGCGGCGCCACGATGCGCTGAGCGCTGCCGGAATAGGGACCAGAACCCAACTCGACATTGGCCTGACCGGCGGTTGGGAGCTGGCCTTTCCGCTGGACCACCCGGCCGACACTGCCAAGCCCAACAGCGCCCGCCTGTTCTTCCAACTGGGAGCAAGTTTCTGACCATGACGTCGCCCAAGATCGTGCCAGCCGCCGGATCGGCCCCTGTCGGTGCGGCCCTTGCCTGCGCCCTCCTGTTCACCACGGCCATGGCATGGGCGCAGGACGCAACACCCGACATGGAAACCAAAACCTTCGGGTCATGGACCATGCGTTGCGTCCAGCGGGCGGACCCGCTGCCGCCCTGCGATATCGTTCAGGGCGTGTCCAACCGCGACACCGGCAAGCAATTGATGCAGGCGTCGTTCGCCTATCTCTCCGATAAAGACCAGTACGCCGTCCAACTGGTGCTGCCGCTGGGCTTTCTGATCACGTCGGGGGTGTTGATCCGTATCGAGGGCGGGCCGGACATCACCGACTGGCCGGTTACCCACTGCGAGCCAACCGGGTGCGTCGTCGAACGACTGGTCGCCGCGCCGGTGCTGGCGCCGTTCCGCGACCATGACAAGGCCGTGGTGGCGGTGCTCGATCGCCAGGGCAAGGCGGTCGCCTTCCCGCTCGCCCTGAACGGTTACGCCGCCGCCGCCAATGCCATGACCGCGCGCAACAGGGCGGCGGCCAAGAAAAAATAAGACCGTCTTGACGAAACCGGGGACAGCCATGACCAAGACCAAGATTGTCGCGCCGCTGCAGGTTGAATCGCTGCCGGTGTTCTATACCACGCCCGAGATACTCGATCCGGCCCGCCACGGCGCCCTGGCGATCCTGCCGCTGGCCGATCTCGGCTTTGCCCGGGTAAGCAACTCGGTGCCGGTCACGGTCGAGGAATTCTTCGAAATGGCCCTGCATTATCCGATCGTCTTCACCCGCGGCGCGGCCCCGGCGCCGATCGTCGTGGTCGGGCTGGGCGGCGACCGGAACCTGTTCCTGGACGCCCAGGGCCAGTGGGCTGAAGGGCTGCCGGTGCCCGCCTATGTGCGCCGCTATCCGTTCATCCTGTTGGAACCCCAGGGCAGCGACCGCTTGCCCCTGTGCATCGACCGCGACGCGGCCGTGGTGGTCGAGGCCGGGGCCACGGAAGGGGCCCAGCCGCTGTTTGACGGCGCCGAGCCCAGTGCCGCGACCAAGCATGCGC
This sequence comes from Alphaproteobacteria bacterium, assembly GCA_021774355.1. GTDB lineage: Bacteria > Pseudomonadota > Alphaproteobacteria > Zavarziniales > Zavarziniaceae > JAJFJE01. The sequence goes on along the minus strand of JAJFJE010000012.1, from coordinate 680 downwards.
TGGCCTTCTGCGAAGCCTATCAGCGCCAGCTGGCGGCGACCCGCGGCTTTGCCAAGCTGCTGCAGGAGGCCGGGCTACTGGTCGAACAGAAGGTGGCGATGGCCAATTCCCGGGGCGACCGCCACGCCATGGACGGCTTCATGGTGGTCGACGAGGCGAAGTTCAACGCGCTGCCCGACGCATTCACCCTGGCGTGGAAAAAGAGTGGCGCCCTGGCGGCGGTCTATGCCCATCTCCTGTCCCAGCGCAACTGGCCCAAGCTCGCCGCCCGCTTCGATGCCGCAGCGGCCGTCCGTGCCACGGCCAATTGACGGCAGGGGCGGGCGGGCAGGGACGCCCGGCCCGTCCTATTGCCGGCGCAACTCAGATTCGACGAAGCCGGTCGCCCAGAGCCCGGCCTTGGCGGCCTCGGCGGTCGCCTGGGCAGCCTGGTAGGCGACCGCCGCGCGGGGCTCGGCGAGGGCCCAGCCGGCCCGGATCATGGCCTCCCCAAGGTCGCTGGCGCCGATGGCACAGGTCGCCACCAGCCGTCGGTTCTGGTCGCGCTTCGCTGCCGTACAGTCGACCGCCTGGTCGCCGATCAGGCCGGTCAGGACCTGGGCTGCCTGCTGACCGCACGGTTAGGGGGCGGCCGCTGCGCCGGTGCTGGCTTGGCGGAGGTACGGGGCTTCGACCCCGGG
>JAJFJE010000110.1 GCA_021774355.1 Alphaproteobacteria bacterium | reverse complement strand
GTTGCGCCTGATTGCGGACGAGGTCGGCCATGCCAAGGCCGGCAGGCCCGCCCATATCTGGGCCAAGATGAACAGCGTGGTCGATCCCCAGGTCATCGATTCCCTCTATCGGGCGTCTCAGGTCGGGGTGGAAATCGACCTGATCGTCCGGGGCATTTGCTGCCTGCGGCCCGGCGTGCCGGGCTTTTCCGACAATATCCGGGTCAAGTCGATCGTCGGCCGGTTCCTCGAACATTCCCGCATCATCTGCTTCGGCGCCGGTCATGAATTGCCCTCGGAACACGCCAAGGTATTCATCTCGTCGGCCGACTGGATGCCGCGCAATCTGGACCGGCGTGTCGAGATCCTGATCCCGATCGAGAATCCGACCGTTCATGCGCAGATCCTCGACCAGATCATGGTGGCCAACCTGAAGGACGAGGCCCAGAGCTGGGTGCTTGGTCCGGATGGCGGTTTCCAGCGCGAACAGGCCGGCCCGGACGCCTTCAGCGCCCACCGGTATTTCATGACCAATCCCAGCCTTTCGGGGCGTGGCAAAGCCCTGAAATCAGGTACATTGCCGCGCTTGGTACTCGATCAGGACTGACCACTGGGACAGCATGACAGCTGGTAATGGCAAGACGGAGCCCGACGGCTCGGCCTATGCAGGGCGCGTCGGCGTGGTGGATATCGGCTCGAACTCGGTCCGTCTGGTGGCCTACGAGGGTGACAGCCGCAATCCAGCCGCGATGTTCAACGAGAAGGTGCTGTGCGGCCTGGGACGCCGCCTGGCCTCCACGGGACGGCTGGACCCGGACGGCGTGCCGTCCGCCCTGGCCACCATCAGACGCTTCGCCAAGCTTGCCCAGGTGATGAATCTGGCCCGGCTTGAGATGGTCGCGACGGCGGCGGTGCGCGACGCCGCGGACGGGCCGGAATTTGTCGCGGCGGTCGAGGCGATCGTCGGCGGCAGGCTGCGCGTCCTGTCCGGCCAGGAGGAGGCCTTCTATGCCGCCGAAGGCGTGCTGTCGGCCATTCCGGAGGCCAGCGGCCTGGTCGGCGATCTCGGCGGCGGCAGCCTCGAACTGGTTCGGGTCGACCAGGGCCATGTCGGGTCCCAGGCGACCTTGCCGCTGGGCCCGCTGCGCTTGATGGAACTGGCGGGGTCCGATCGGGGCCGGGCGACGGTCATTATCGACGAAGCCCTGGCAACCTTGCCATGGCTGGATGCCCAGGCAATCTATGCGGTCGGCGGGGCCTGGCGGGCCCTCGGCCGCCTCCATATGGCCCAGACCAGCTATCCCTTGCGGGTGCTTCATCATTATCGGATCAGTCGGGGCGAGGCGCGGGATCTGTCGCGCCTGCTGGCCAATCAGTCCCGCGACAGTCTCGAACGCATCTCGGGCCTGCCCCGGCGGCGTCTCGACACATTGCCGCTGGCGGCGCTGCTGCTCGACCGCCTGCTCAAGGCCGCCCGCCCGCGGGAGATCGTCTTTTCCTCTTATGGTTTGCGCGAGGGACTGCTGTTCAGCCGCCTGGCCCCGGAGATTCGCGCCCTAGACCCGCTGATCGAATCCGCCCGCCGGACCGGCGCACGCCTCGGCCGCTTCGCCGAACATGGCGACGAGCTTTACGATTGGCTGAGCCCGCTCTGCGCCGGGGAAAATGCCGAAGAGGCCCGCCTGCGCCACGCCCTGTGCCATCTTTCGGATATTGGCTGGCGCGGCCATCCGGACTACCGCGCCCAGCAATCCATGTTCGAGATCCTGCGGGCACCCTTCGTCGGGATCGACCATCCGGGCCGGGCCATGATGGCCCTGGCGATCTATGCCCGTTATGACGGCGACCCGGATGCCGGTGCCTCGCGCCAGGCGTCCGCCGTCCTGACGGAAGAGCAGATCCTGCGGGCCCGCACCCTGGGAGCGGCGATTCGCCTGGGCCATAATCTGACCGGCGGGACGCCGGGGGCGCTCGGCTCCTGTCCTCTGGGCATCGATGGCAACGACCTGGTGCTGGTCCTGCAGAAAGCCTTCCGAAACCTCGACGGCGAGGTGGTGCAGCGCCGCCTGGCGGCCCTGGGCCGGCTGATCAACCGACCGACCCGAGTCGCCTGACGTGACGAGCGCGCCGGCCCCCAGGGTCTCTGGCGGCGGTGGCAGGCATGCGGCACCTGGGACAAGGGCGCCCTAGCCAGCCTGGGGCACATCATGTAAGAAGGCGCCGCGAGCGCTTGCCGAAAGGCCGCGTCGATCCCTGCCGTTGAACGTGACGCAAGGTCCCCATGGCCGAATTCCTGATCACTATCCACCTGCTGGTCGCCGTCGTGATGATCGGCATCGTGCTGGTCCAGAAGTCCGAGGGCGGCGCGCTGGGTATTGGCGGGGGCGGCGGCTTCATGTCGGCCCGGGGAGCGGCGAGCTTCCTGACCCGGGCCACCGGGATTCTTGCCGTGCTGTTCATGGTCACCTCCCTGGGCCTGACCATGCTGTCGCGGAGTCGCGGCGAGCGTTCGCTGATCGACCGTATTCCGACCAGCACGACCGCGCCCGCGACACCGCTGGTGCCCGATGTGCCGAGCCCGGCGGCGCCGGCAGAATCACCTGCGGCGGCCGCTCCTGCGGTGCCGGCCGTGCCGGAGATCCCGGTGCAGCCCAAAAACTGACGGTTTTCCGCTTTTTTTGCGGTGCCGTTGAAGAACGGCGTGCCTTTTAGCTATGTTGGGTTCCCATGGCGCGGTTCATCTTCATCACCGGCGGCGTGGTCTCTTCACTCGGCAAGGGGCTGGCTTCGGCGGCGCTCGGCGCGCTGCTCCAGGCGCGCGGCTTTTCCGTGCGCCTGCGCAAGCTGGACCCCTTTCTCAATGTCGGCCCCGGGACCATGGCGCCCTCGCAGCCCGGCGAGGTCTCCGTCACCGAGGAC
>JAJFJE010000109.1 GCA_021774355.1 Alphaproteobacteria bacterium | reverse complement strand
GCCCGCCGCCGGCGGCGGGCGGGGAGGCCTGCCGCCAGGGTCGCAAGGCTGGGGCTTTGCACACCGCTCAGGAAAATCTCGCAGGCGATGTCGGCAAACTGGTCGGCGCTGATCGGCCCTTCCTCATGAAACCAGGTATAGGTCCAGTTGAGCGTGCCGAGCAGGGTCATGCCGATGGCGGTGCGCAGCCGCGGACCCTTGAGCGACGTGACGCTGTGCAGCCGCGACACCAGGTCCGCGATCTGGTGGACCAGGCGACTCTGGGTCTCGGTCAATTGCGCCTGCTGCTCCGGGTTGAGCGAGCCGATCTCGTTCATCAGCACGACATGTTTGTCCCGTGACCGGACATAGATGCCCATCAGCAGCTTCACCAGGCTGCGCAGCTTGGTGGTGTCGTCCTCGTCGTTTTCCAGGACCCCTTGCGCGGCCTCGTTGAGGTGCCGGACGTGATGGTCCAGCATGTCGAACAAGATCTCGTTCTTGTCCTTGTAGTAATGATAGATCAGCGCCTTGCTGGCCTCGCAGGCGGCTGCAAGCATGGCGATCGATGTCGCAGAAAAGCCATGGCGGGCGAATAGATGCGCGGCTTCCTCGAGGATTCGTTTGCGTTTGTCGTCATAGTCATCTGAGCGTGGTCGGGCCATCGACTGTCATGCCTTATTTTGTTGCCGAGGACGCAACGCAACCTCCGTTATGTCGGATTTCGTTCAGACGGATGGTCCCCCGGGATCATCACGCGGCAGAATACAGCAAGCCGACGGTCAGTCTAATATGGTTTGCGCGGCAGAACGGGGCCGCGGCGTCATGTCAGGGGGTAAGCGTCCATGGCCAGGGATTTGGCGGCCTTTGCAGAATTTCTCGATCGTGCGGCGCAATTGGGGGTTGCGATAACGCCATTCGCGCGTCGCCACGGGCTGACCCCGGAGGACGCCTATGCCATTCAGAAGGCCGTGGTGGAACGGCGCCTGGCCAGGGGTGAACGGCGGGTCGGGCAGAAAATGGGCTTCACCAGCGTGGCCATGCGCCAGCAGATGGGGGTCCGCGAGGCCAATTGCGGCTGGCTGACCGATGCCATGGCACAGGCGCCCGACCAACCCCTGTCCCTGGCCCCCCTGATCCATCCCCGCGCCGAGCCCGAGGTCGCCGTCCGTCTCGGCCGCGACCTGACCGGTGACGAATCGGCCGACGCGCTGGCGGCCGCCGTGGCGGCCTATGCGCCGGCCATCGAAGTAGTCGATTCGCGGATGTTCGAATACCGCTTCGACTGGCTCGACAATGTCGCCGACAACAGTTCGTCCGCCGCCTTCGTGACCGGGGCCTGGCACCCGGCACCGTTCGCGGTGGGCGATCTGGCAGTGCGCCTTTATCTCGACGATGCCCTGGTCGAACAGGGCCGCAGCACGGCGGTGGAAGGTCATCCCCTGGCCGCCCTGGCGGTTGGCGCGCGGCTGGCGCAGCGCCTGGGCTGGCCGCTCAAGGCCGGCGATATCATCCTGACCGGGGGCATCACCAAGGCCCCCAGGATCATGCCGGGGGTCACGGTCCGGGCCGAATTCGACGGCCTGGGCACGGCCCGGTTGCTGACCGCGCCATGACCCGGCCGGTGGCGGCAAGTCAGGACGGGCGAACCGGCGCCCGATGGCCTCCCCCGGCATCCGCAAGCACGGGGAGAGCCGCGCTTTGCGGCACAGACCGTGATCGCCAAGGGCCGCCCGGTCGGTTGGAGATTATCCACTAGGATGGCGCGATGATCGATCACCGCTTCTACGCCCCCGCAACCCTGCGCAATCGCGAGCCGATCCTGAACGTGCTGCGCGGCCTACTGCCGGATCGCGGCACCGTGCTCGAAATTGCCAGCGGCACGGGCGAGCACGCGATCTATTTCGCCCGGGAACTGCCCGCCCTGAAATTCCAGCCCTCGGACCCGTCCGCGGCCGCGTTGCTCAGCATCGCGGCGTGGACCGCGGCCAGCGGCAGCAGCAATATCCGGCCGCCGCTGGCGCTCGACACCCAGGACGAGGTCTGGCCGGCGGTCAAGGCCGATGCCGTGCTGTGCATCAACATGATCCACATCGCGCCCTGGGCGGCGACCCTGGGTCTGTTCCGCGGCGCCGCGGCCCTGTTGCCGGCAGGGGCGCCGCTCTATCTCTACGGCCCCTATCGCCGGCACGGCGTGATCACCACGCCCAGCAACGAGGCGTTCGATCAGTCGCTCAGGCAGCAGAATGCCAGCTGGGGCCTGCGTTCCCTGGAAGCGGTGGCCGATGTTGCCGGAGCCGCCGGATTCAGTGCGCCGGCCGTGGTCGAGATGCCGGCGAATAACCTCAGCGTGGTGTTTCGCCGCCGGTCATGACCACGGGGCATCGGGGCTCGGTGCCGGCGCGTGACCGCTACGGTGCCAGGGCGCCGCGCCCGGGGGCACGCTCCTCGGTCAGGAAATCGATGAAGGCGCGGGCTCTGGGGGTCAGGTAGCGGGTCTGGGGATAGATCAGGTTGATCGGCTGGGGGATCGGGTAGAACTCCGGCAGCAGGGCCACCAGGCGGCCTTCGGCGACGTCGTTGCTGGCAAGCCAGTCGGGCAGGCAGGCGACACCCTGGTCGGCCAGGGCCGCCTCGTGCAGGGCATCCTGATCGCTGATCCGCAAGCTGCCGGCGACCGTGACGCTGTGGCGGCCATGTTCCGACTCGAAATCCCAGCGGTTCCAGCGTGTGGCCGTGCCATAAACCAGGCAGTTATGCCGGGCCAGCTCGGTCGGCGTCTCCGGCGTCCCCCGCCGGGCAAGATAGCCCGGGCTGGCCACCACCAGGTGCTCGACAATGCCCAGCGAGCGGCCGATCAGGGTGGAGGGCGGCAGGTTGCCGATGCGGATGCCCAGTTCGACGCCTTCCTCGACCAGGTCGACGATCTGGTCGCTCAGCAAGGCCTCGACCGTGACCAGGGGATAGCGCGCCGAAAAGCGGGGCAGCAAAGGCAGGATGCGCCGGCGCCCGAACGACCGGGGCATGGTCACCCGCAAGATGCCGCTGGCCTCGGCGGCGCGCTGCCCGGCACTCGACTTCACCATCTCGACCGCGTCGAGCAATTGCCGGACATGCTCGTACAGGCGCAGGGCCTCCGGGGTCGGCTGCAGCCGGCGTGTGGTCCGGGCGAACAGCTGAATGCCGAGATTGGCCTCCAGGGCGGCGATCTGTTTGCTGATGGTCGACTGGGCGACCTTGAGCTCCCGGCCAACGGCCGAAAAACTGCCGATTTCGATGGCCCGGGCAAAGGCCGCATAAGCTTGCAGGCTGTCCATGAGATATATTCCATCACGGAATATGTTTTAATCAATATCAGATGTTTCGGATTGACCGATCGTTTAGCAAACTAAGGCCCATAACCAATGAGGGGAAGCGTCGATGACCAAGCGAATCGGAATCATTGGGGCGGGCACGGCCGGCCTTCATCTCGGCCTGTATCTCCGCCAGCACGACGTCGACGTGACGATTTTCACCGACCGCCGGCCCGAGGACTATGCCCAGTCCCGCCTGCTGAACACCGTCGCCCATCACGCGGTTACCCTGGAGCGCGAAACCAAGCTGGGCGTCAATCATTGGCCCGGCGAAGAATATGGCTATTTCTGCCACCATTATTACATTGGCGGTCCGCAGCCACTGGTCTTTCGCGGCGATCTGAAATCGCCCAGCCGCGCGGTGGACTATCGCCTCTACCTGCCGCGCCTGATGGAGGACTTTCTCGAGCGCGGCGGCAAGATCGAATACAAGGAACTGAAAAGCGAAGATATCGCGACCCTCGGCACGCGCTTCGACCTGGTCGTGGTGTGTACCGGCAAGGGGCCGCTCGGCCAGATGTTCCAGCATCAGCCGGACCACAGCCCGTTCGACCGCCCTCAGCGGGTGCTCTGCGTCGGCCTGTTCAAGGGGATCGAGCAGTCGCCGACCCGCGGCGTGACCATGACCTTCTCGCCCGGCCACGGCGAGATGATCGAGATCCCGACCTGGACCATGGACGGCATGGGCTCGGCCCTGGTGCTCGAGAACATCCCGGGCGGCGATCTCGAGGAACTGGGTCGGGTCAAGTATGACGACGATCCCAAGGCCTTCATCGCCCTGCTGCTGGCCAAGCTGCGCAAGCATCACCCGACGGTGGCCGAGCGGGTCGACGAGCGCCGCTTCGACCTGGTGCGCGACGGTCGCGACCTGCTGCAGGGCGGGGTAACCCCGACCGTGCGCAGCACCCATGTCAGCCTGGGCGACGGCAAGATGGCAATTGCCCTGGGCGACGTCCATGCCGTGGTCGATCCGGTGCTCGGGCAGGGCGCCAATATAGCGTCCTACGCCGCCCTGATCATGGGCGAGGAGATCGTCGCCCAGGAGGTCTATGACGAACGCTTCTGCGAACGGGTCAATCTGCGGCGTCAGGACCGGGTCCTGGCCGCCACGCGCTGGACCAACTACATGCTGACCAATCTGCGGACCCTGCCGATGGAGTTGCAGAAATTCATCTTCGACGTCAGCCAGAACCGCTGCCTGGCGGACGAGTTCACGGATAATTTCAACTATCCCGAACGGCAGTGGGACTGCTTTGCCAGCCCAGAGCGGATGGCGGCCTGGGCCGCCACCCGTATCCAGGCCAATGACGCGGCGCGGCCGCGGGCGCGTGCCGCCAATGCCTGATATCCCCGTGGGTGCCGGCCTCCTGGTCGGCATCCCGCCCCGCCGGACGGACAGGGAGGTTGGATCATGACGGTCAGCGATTCGGTCGATTACGCCGCGGCCGCGGTCGACCCGCTGCGTTTCCGCGGGGCCGTGTCACGCTTTGCCACGGGCATTGCCGTGGTCTCGTGCCGCGACGATGACGGCCAGCCCCACGGCATGACGATCAACAGCTTCACCTCGATCAGCCTCGATCCCGCGACGGTGCTGGTGTCGATCAAGCCGGGCAAGACCCACCGCCTGATCAGCCGCCGGGGCTGGTACGGCATCAGCATCCTGCAGCAGGAGCAGGAAGGCTTCTCGGCTCATTTTGCCGGGCGCCCGCAACCTGCCCTGGTGCCCGATTTCGTCGACCGCGGGCGGGTGCCGACCCTGCGCGACAGCCTGGCCTGGTTCGAGTGCGAAGTAACCAATCTCATCCAGGTCCACGACCACACCCTGTTCGTCGCCCGGGTGGTCGCCTGCGACAGCGTCGACGGGGCACCGCTGATGTTCTATGCCAGCCGGCACCATCGCCCGGCCCTGGGCCTGTGACATCGCGGCCATGATGCCGGGGCTGGGACGCCCGCGATCTTATCATGTTACAAATCTGACAGACCGGACGACCGTGGGGATCGGCGGCACAACAGGGGAGATGGAAATGGCGCAAATGGAAACGTCGGAAGGGACCTCGCAGCGCTTCACCCGCCT
>JAJFJE010000108.1 GCA_021774355.1 Alphaproteobacteria bacterium | reverse complement strand
GTCGATCGCCTGCATCTGGCAGGCGATGCGCGGCCCGGCGCCGACGAAATGGCGGCCGACATGGGCATAGCCGCGGTGCGCCGAATATTCCAGGGGCGAGACGCCGGTCAGGAACACCATGATGGCGTTGACAAAGCGGGCATCGGTGATGTTCAGGTGACCGTTGTTCTGGGCGAAGCTGTCGATCACCGCATAGAGCTTGCGCTCCTTCTCGGCCTGGAATTTCCAGTAGGAATCCATGGTCAGGCGGAACGGGTCCTGCCACTTGTCCCAGTCGTGGATCTTGATCCCTTCATAGGAGGAAAACGGGAAGACCTTGTCCATCGGCTGATAGCTGGTCTCCCAGTCCAAGCCTCGTGTCAGGTGCGCATAGCGCTCTTTGAGGCCGAGCTTCTTGGCCTTTGCTTTGGGATTGATGACGTTCATCGCGATATCCCTTCTATCAGGCAGAACGGGCGGCAGTGTGCCACTCAAGGACGAACTGATCGTCGTCTTCGTCGACATTGCCGGCGAGGGTGATCAGGTTCAGCTGAAGTTCCTGGAGATCGAACGCACGACCGATGCGGTGCTCGATCGAGCTGCGCTTGATCACCAGACGTCCTGGGCAGTCGATCTTGGTCATCGACGGATAGACGTTGACCGTGGCCTCCGGATTATCTTCGGCGATGGCGTCGATGATCGGCCGCGCTTCATCGGTGGTCTGGAACGTGATGGAAACCAGTGGGCTCATGATGGGCGGCCTTTCAGACGGTAAGCGACAGGACCTTGGCGCGGTTTTCCAGGGTGAGTCTGGCCCGTTCAACAGCAGCCTCGCCCTCGTCTTCGAGAACGTGCTTGGCGATGGGGGTAACCGCAGCAACTGCGCGCTCGGCCCAGCTTTTGTACCAGCCCGACAACAGCACACGATTTTCCTCGGACTCCTTGGCCGCGGTCGAGATGACCGCGTTGACCCAGCGCGACGTCTCGTCGAACCAGTCGGCCATGAAGTCGCAGAGCATCGACAGCGGCGCGGCGCCATGCGCCTGGCCAACGCTGTCGAACTCGCTATAGACCAGCGGATAGACCATGGCGTCGAACACGAGGTTCTGGGCCACGAACAGTTCGAACCAATCGGGCACCACCAGGCTGTCCTCGACCATGTGGCGCATGGGCTGCCACATCGGGCCGTTCAGCCAGGCAAGCTTGGCTTCATTCAGGCTCTCGCCCGAACCGCCGTCCATCATCAGGCCGACGCGGCTGATCAACTGGGCGATGCCGAGCCGGTCCATGGTCGCATACATGGTCGCCTGGGTGATCGCGGTGCCGAAGCCGACATCGGTGATCTGCGAATTATTCATGTTCGCACCCCACTCGAAATGGCGGAGCGGGATCAGATAGTCCTGAATCTTCTGGGCCCAGGCAGGATCGATCGAAGCCATCTGACTGCGCTTCTCGACAAAGGAAAAATTCTTCTCGGTCGATTCCATCATGCGCGAGCGCGCAATCGTATAGGTCCCGTAATAATATTGCCGGGGATCACGCAAGGCGTAGAAATCGGCCATCTTGATGGCCGTGCGCCTGGCGTCGAACAGCTCGTATTGCGGCTCCCAGGTCGGGCGATAGTGGAAAATATCGGTCGCCTGCAGATCGAACATGGCTTCGTCATAGCGCGAGGCCGGCTTGTCCGCGCCCAGGCGCCGCGCGACATTGGCAAACGTATGTCGCCGCGGCTTGAGGCTGGTGGTCTTAATTTCCAAGGTCATGACATGCGTTCCTTCGCGACGGCGGTCAGGCTGCCGGGTTGGGCGTCGCTGCGGCCGCCAGCCCGAAATAGGCAGCTGCAGCTTCTGGTTCGATGGTCAGGTGAGCGTTGTTCGCGGCCCGAAATTCCGAAAATGCGGCGTAGGGCAAAATCAATTCGACGGTCAGGCAGGGATCGCCGATGGTAAAATCAAAGGTTACAAAGCGCCCACGGGTCCCGGTCACCCTGACCCAGCGCGCATTGATGTTGATTTCGGTCCCACCGGGGGCCACTGAAGCGGCCATGTTCGTCTCCCTTTTTACGCGCCGCCTTTGGGCGGTCTGTCCGAGGCGCCTACAGGCACCGCAGAAGGTTATAAGCAATCCTCATGCCAATCTTCCCGCACGACCCGCCGGGGGCCGGACGGCTGATGCGCGACGCCACGACAAACAATCGGATTCCGCGCCATTCCGTGCCTGACGACCGCAAATCGCCCCGGCTTCACGACCTTTACCGACCCTTCGGGGCCAGGCCGCCTTTTTTGTCGGTCGCAAATTCGCGGCCCCGTCCGGACCGCGCTTTCGGCAGTGCAACAATGCAACACCTTCCGTAACTTGATCAAATCGACAAAAACATTTGATCACAGTCGAAATGCGCTGGACCATTTCAGTAAACGCCCCACCGGACATGGGTCGAACCTCGCAATTTTCAAAAAAAAGGGGAGATGCGAGGCCTGAGGCTACGCATCTCCCCGAGGTGTCCTGGGGAGGGCCCAGGGAACCGTCCGGTCCAGTACCTTTTGAGGCAACGGGCCGCGCGACATTTACAACCGCCGCGGTCCGCCGACACAGCAGCCCGCCAACCGAAGTCGACGGGCCGGTGTCCCCGAACCAGTGCGAGCCGCGTGGGCTCGCGAAACTCGAGACCGGAGACCAAGCCGGGTCCCCGGTCTCGCGAGAGGGCTGGGGGAACAATAGCCCTCTCGCCGGTAATGGCAGCGACCCTTACTGGTAGTCGCGCAGCTGATCGACGTCGAAGGTCGCGACG
>JAJFJE010000107.1 GCA_021774355.1 Alphaproteobacteria bacterium | reverse complement strand
GGCGGGCCTGCGGCCCTTGGCGGGGATGACGAGGGAGGGGGGCGGGAGAAGCGGAGGCGCCGGCGGCCCCGCCACCCTGTCGTCATTCCCGGCGGCGGCCCCTCCACCCTTTCGTCATTCCCGACGGCGCCCGCGGCGCCGATCGGGAATCCTTCCCCGCCGGTCAGGATCCCCGCTCGGCGGGCCTGCGGCCCTTGGCGGGGATGACGAGGGAGCGGCGGTCAGGCGGCCGCGGCGTCGATCAGGGAGGACAGGGCGCTGTGGTGGAAATCGCCGCGCATGGCCGCCATCAGGTCGTCGAGCCCGGCCCGGGCCGATGGCACGGCCCCGGCAAAACTGATGAAGCCATGGATCTGGCTGGGATAGTCCATCATCCGCACCGCCACGCCCGCGGCCCGGAGCTTGGCGCCATAGGCCCGGCCCTCGTCCTGGAGCGGGTCGAAGCCGGCGATCACCAGGGTGGCCGGCGGCAGGCCGCTGTGATCGGCGGCCAATAACGGCGCCCCGCGCAGGCCGTGGGTTTCGATGTACTGGGCGACCTCGTCCATCGGTCCGATATAATGGTCGAGGAAATAGCCGATCAGGGCCTCGGACAGCAGAAAGCCGCTGCCGAACAACTGGTAGGACCGGCTGGTGCCCCGGCCGTCGGTTGCCGGATAGATCAGATATTGATGGGCGGGCAGGGCCAGGCCTTCGTCCCGCGCCTCCAGGCACAGGATCGCCGCCAGATTGCCGCCGGCACTATCGCCGGCGACGGCGATGCGGGCGGGATCGGCGCCGAACAGCGCCGGGTTTCCGGCAATGAACCGCCAGGCTGTGGTGACGTCGTCGATGGCGGCCGGAAAGCGATGCTCCGGTGCCAGCCGGTATTCCACCGCCAGGACGCGGCAGCGGACCTCCTCGGCGATCATCCGGCAGAGATTGTCGTAGGTCGCGATGTCGCCGATCACGAAGCCGCCGCCGTGGAAGAACACCAGGAGCGGCGCTTCGCCCTCGACATTGCGCGGGCTGTAGAGGCGTGCCGGAACGGCGCCGGCGAGCAACAGGTCGCGGGTTGCCATGCGCCGGAAGGGCGGGCCCAGGACCAGCATGCCCTCGCGGTAGACCGCCCGGGCCTCGGCCGGGGTCATGGTGTGGATCTGGGCCTGGCGGGCGGCCCGGGCAAGCAGGAACTGGGTCTGCGGGCACAGGGTCTTGCCGTCGACCACGACCCGGCCGCCCAGGGCCATGCGGCGCAGCCAGCGTTCGGGCAGGCGGTTCACGCCGCGCATGATGCTGCGTTGGATCGAATGCCGTGCCGCCATGCTACGCCCCTCGGGTGTCGCCCTGCGGGCGCTGGTCAGACCGTTTGCCCAGCACGCCCAGGCGCGTCAGCAGTCTGGCATAGCCGGCAGGGAAAAGTCGCTGCAGACGGGACAGGAATTTGGCGTCCTTTCCCACCACAATGCGGGGTTTTCGCCGGGCGATCCCCGCCAGGATGATCGCGGCCGCCTGGTCCGGCGTGGTGCGGGCGATGCGATCGAAGCTGCGCGCCACATCGTCCAGGCTGGCGGCCCCCCTGGGCAGCCTGGCCACCCGGGCCGAGGCGGCGATCGCCGTCTTGACGCCGCCGGGATGGACGCAGCCGATATAGAGGCCGCGCGGCTCGACCTCCTGGCGGAGGGTTTCGGTAAAGCCGCGAACGGCGAATTTGGTGGCGCAGTAGGGGCCGTTTCCGGCCATCCCGATCAGCCCGAACAGGCTGGACAGGTTGACGATGCCGCCCTGGCCCCGCGCCAGCATATGGGGCAGGAAGGCCTTGGAGCCGTGGACCACGCCCCAGAAATTAATGCCCATCAGCCATTCCATGTCCGGGTAGCCGACCTCGGCAATGTCGCCCAACAGGGCGACCCCGGCATTGTTGATCACCAGGTCGACCGGCGGGCCATCGGCGATTACCGCCTGGGCATAGGCCTCGAAGGCCGCCCGGTCGGATACGTCGAGCCGGTCGGCGCGAACCACCGCCCCCAGCGTGCGGGCGGCGGTGGCGGTCTCGGCGAGTCCCGCCAGGGCGATGTCGCTCAAGGCCAGACGGGCGCCCTGGCGGGCCAGGGCCAGGGCCAGGGCACGGCCGATGCCGGAGCCCGCCCCGGTGATGACGGCGTGGCGGTCGCGAAAGGATGAAACGGTCATGATATCCCCGCCCGGGTCCGGCTCGCGCCGGCCGCGGCAAACTCGAAGTCCCGCTGCTTCACCCGACGGGTGGTGAACCAGTAGTTGAAGGTGAAGTCGGGCCACAGGGTGGTGTTCCGGCCCCGGGCGTCGAGGTACCAGCTCTTGCAGCCGGTGGTCCAGACCGTGTGCGCCATCTTCTGCTGCAGGCGCACGTTATAGCGGCGCTGCACCTCGGGGCGGGGGGCCATGGCCGCGCCGCCGCGGCGGTGCAGCAGGCCCAGGCATTTCATGACGTAATGCACCGAGGCCTCGATCATGAAGACCATGGAATTATGCCCGAGCCCGGTATTGGGCCCGATGATGGTGAAGAAATTCGGGTAGTTGCTGATCGCGATGCCGAGATAGGCCTCGGCGCCATCGGCCCAGGCATCGTTCAGGTCGGTGCCGTCCCGGCCGTAGATGTGCATCGGCGTCAACATGTCGGTCGCCCGGAACCCGGTGCCATGGATGATCGCATCGACCGGATATTCCGTGCCGTCCTCGGTCACGATGGCGTGCGCCCGGACCTCGGCGATGGCGGTCGTGACGAGGTCCACATTGGGCTGGGTGAGGGCGGGGTAATAGTCGTTCGACAGCAGGACCCGTTTGCAGCCGATGCGGTAATGGGGTGTCAGTTTTGCCCGCAGCACCGGATCGGCGATCCGCCGCCGGAGATGGCGCATGGCGATGGTCTCGATCTTGCCCATCCAGGCGGGCTTCCAGGTGAAGCCCAGGGCACGCACCTCGTGCTGCCAGTAGATCGCCTTGCGGAACAGCCACTGGCTGGCCGGGACCAGGCGGAACAGGCGCTTCTCCCAGGGTTTGAACGGCCGGTCGGACTTGGGCAGGACCCATGGCGCGGTGCGCTGGAACAGGGTCAGGCGGGCCGCCTTGGGTTGGATCTGGGGCACGAACTGGATGGCGCTGGCGCCCGTGCCGATGACCGCGACACGCTTGCCGGCCAGGTCGAAATCATGATTCCAGTGGGCCGAGTGGAAGCTGGTGCCCTGGAAGGTCTCGAGCCCCTTCAGCGCCGGATAGCTTGGCCGGCTGAGCGGGCCCATGGCCGAGACCAGGACCCGGGCGGTGAGGCTGTCGCCGCTGGCGGTGGTGATCTGCCACAAATTGGTCGTCCCGTCGAAACGCGCCGTAACGACCATCGTGCCGAAGCGGATATGGCGCCGCAGCCCGTGCCTGTCGGTCACCCGTTTCAGATAGTCGAAAATCTCGGCCTGAAGGGGATAGCTGCGCGACCAGTCCCGGTTGGGCGCGAACGAGAAGGAGTAGAGGTTGGACGGGATATCGCAGGCGCAGCCGGGATAGTGATTGTCGCGCCAGGTGCCGCCGACCTCGGTGTCCTTTTCGAACAGCACGAAATCGGTGATGCCCGCCTGCTTCAGACGAATAGCCATGCACAGGCCGGCAAAGCCGGTGCCGATGATGGCGACCGCGACATTCGGGTGCTGTTCGACCGGCATCGCCATGCTCCCTGTTCTCTGGCCGGCCGCCAGTTTTAATCTGACAACGTATAAAGTCAATATGGTTTCTGACACCAAACCATGTCACTATCGCCGCCATGCGCGAGGATCCCGCCACGCCCGGTCGCCGCTACCGGGGAATCGCCGCCGGCCAGCGCCAGGAGGCGCGGCGCCAGCGCCTGCTCGACGCTGCGCTGGCCTGCTTCGGGACCCAGGGCTACCACGCGACCAGCGTCAGGGCGCTGTGCGCGGAGGCCGGCCTGACCGAGCGCTATTTCTACGAAAGCTTTGCCAATAGCGAGGACCTGCTTCGGGCCGTCTATGAGACGCTGGTTGCCCGGCTGCGGGCCGACATGGCCGCAATGGCGGATCGGCCCGACTCGGTCGATGCGGTCCTGGGGGTCTATTTCGGGGCGATCGAGGGCGATCCCCGGATCGCCCGTATCCTGTTCTTCGAGGTGCTGGGGGTCAGCCCGGCGGTGGATCAGCTCTACCGCCAGGCGATGGAGGATTTTGCCGTGCTGCTGGCCGATCTGATCGGGCCGGCCGGGGGCGACGGGACCCGCCGGCGGATCGTCGGGGATGGCCTGGTGGGGGCCGTGGTCCATATCGCCATGCGCTGGACTCTGGGTCATTTCGGCACGCCGCGGCCACAGGTGGTGGCGATCTGTGCCGATCTGCTCCGGGCGATGGGCATGGCAGACCGGCGAGCCTAGCCCTGGCCAGGGTCCCCGGCCGTGCTTAAGGTCTGCTGCAAACAAGCGGAGGCCCCGATGATCGAGTTGCACTACTGGCCGACACCCAATGGCTGGAAGATCACCATCATGCTGGAAGAATGCGGCCTGCCCTATGTGGTCAAGCCGGTCGACATCGGGCGGGGCGAGCAGTTCCAGCCGGATTTCCTGAAGATCGCGCCGAATAACCGGATGCCCGCAATCGTCGATCCCGCCCCGACCGGCGGCGGCGCGCCGATCGCGGTCTTCGAATCGGGCGCCATTCTGCAATATCTCGGCCGCAAGACCGGCAAGTTCTATCCGGCCGCGGAACGCGCCCGCGCCGAGGTCGAGCAATGGCTGTTCTGGCAGATGGGCGGGCTGGGGCCGATGGCCGGCCAGGCCCATCATTTCCGTCAATATGCGCCGGAGCAGGTTCCCTATGCGGTCGAGCGCTACACCAAGGAGGTCAACCGCCTGTACGGCGTGATGGATCGCCGCCTGGCCGATCGCGCCTTCCTGGCCGGCGACTACTCGATCGCCGACATGGCCTCCTGGCCCTGGGTGGTGCCGTGGCAGAATCAGGGTCAGGTGCTGTCGGACTTCCCCAATCTCGAACGCTGGTTCAAGGCGATGGAGGCGCGCCCCGCCGTCCAGAAGGGCTTTGCCGTTGGCCGCGACCTGCGCAAGCCGATGGATGACGAGGCCAAGAAGATCCTGTTCGGCCAGACCGCCCGCCGCTAGCCGATGACCGCGCTGCCAGCGGTCCGGGAGGCCAGGGACACCGAGGCCGTCCGCGCCCTGTTCCCGGTGCTGTGCCAGTTGCGGCCGCACCTGGCCGGCCCGGAAGATCTGGTGGCGCGGGTGGCGCGCTTGGAAAAGTATGGCTACCGCCTGGTCTGGACCAGTGCCGTGCCGGACGGTCCGCCG
>JAJFJE010000106.1 GCA_021774355.1 Alphaproteobacteria bacterium | reverse complement strand
CAGCGCCCGCTGGCCCTTGCCCAGGGGGGCGATCAGGTCGATCACCCGGGCCGACCGGTCCTTGGTCGTCGGGTCCGTCGCCTCGAGATGCAGGCGTTCGTCGGGGTAGAGCGGGGTCAGATTATCGAAATGGACCTTGTGGCGGACCGCCTCGGGATCCTCGAAATTGATGGTGTTGACCTTGAGCAGGGCAAAGTAGCGCTCGCCGTCCTTGGGCCCCCGGATCTGCCCCTCGACCGTATCGCCGGTGCGCAGGCCGAAGCGCCGGATCTGGCTCGGGCTGACATAGATGTCGTCAGGACCAGGCAGATAATTCGCTTCCGGCGACCGGAGAAAGCCGAATCCGTCCTGAAGGATCTCCATCACCCCGCCGCCGGTGATCTCCATATCCTTCTCGGCCAATTGTTTCAGGATCGCGAACATCATGTCCTGCTTGCGCAGGGTCGATGCGTTCTCGACTTCCAGTTCCTCGGCATAGGACAGGAGTTCGGTCGGAGACTTGTTTTTTAGGTCTTGAAGATCCATCGCGGTATCCAACAATCGGCCGGCAGGGGGGAGAGTGGATGCGTTAGAGCCGTTCGCGCTGTCAAAGCTGAACAGAACCGCGGGTCATCCGCGCTGCATCCGAAGGGAAGGAGATCTTGAAACCGGCTGACGTCCGAAAGGACATGACCAGGGCCGGCCCGGGGGAACGGTCGAAAGATGCTCCGGCCGCAGCCCTTCGTCAACGGGAAGTTTGCCGATTGCCGTCGGCCTCGACTCAGAACGGCTTGACGACCACCAGAATGACGATCCCGACCAGCAGCAAAGTCGGCACTTCGTTGAGCAGACGATAGAAGCCGGCGGCGTGGGGCCGCTCGTCCCGGCCGAACCGGCGGACCTGGCCGGCCAACATGCCGTGGATCCCGGACATCGCCAGAACCAGGGCCAGCTTGGCGTGGAACCAGGGCGCCGACCAGGCCTGGGTGATCACCGCCAGCCACAGGCCAAAGCCCCAGGTGGCAACCATCGCCGGCGTCATGATCGCCCGCAACAGGCGCCTCTCCATGACCTTGAAGCTCTCCGACGGCTCCGCCCCGGGGGCCGCGCCGGCGTGATAGACGAACAGGCGCGGCAGATAGAGCATCCCCGCCATCCACGCCACCATGGAAATGAGATGCAGGGCCTTCGCCCAGACATAGACCGTCACCCGGATTCTCCCCCGTTTGTCAGGTGCTACAGCGGCATCCGGCAAAGTGCGCCGGACACCAGCGCCGGGCGCAGGCGCTGACCACGCCGCGGCCAAGCTTGCCTGCGACGGCCCCGCGGACGACATCGGCCAGACCGTCGATGAACGGCTGGGTTACCCCCACCGTCGGCACCCGCAGATAGCGTGGGACGCCCGATTGCTCGGCAAGATGCCGATATTCGATGTCGAGTTCGACCAGCGTTTCCGAATGTTCCGACACGAAGGCGACAGGCGCGACGATCACCGGCACCTTGTCGCGGCCTGCCCGCTCGATCTCCGCGTCGGTCGACGGACCCAGCCATTTCATCGGCCCGACCCGGCTCTGATAGCAGATCACCGGGTCATAATTGGTATGCTGCATGGCGCCGCGCACAGCGTCCACGGTTGCCTCGACCTGGGCCTGATAGGGGTCGCCCGCCGCGATGATCTTTTCCGGCAGGCCATGGGCCGAAAACAGCAGGCGGGGCCGCCTGGTGCCCCTCAGCGCAGGCCCCAGACGGGGCTGCACGCTGATGCCCAGTTCGTCCAGGGCATTGTCGCACCCCCAGGCCAGCGCTTCCGCCAGCCCCGGCTGCTCGGGATAGCAGCACACGGATATGGTCTTCGCCGCCAGGCCGGCCGCGCCGGCAGCCTTGAACCAATCGTCGAATGACGACGCCGTGGTCGTGGTCGAGAACTGCGGATAAAGCGGCAGGAGCACCACGCGGTCGGGCCTGAATTGCTTGACAGCCGCCGCCGCCTCGGCCGCCCGGGGCGCCCAATACCGCATGGCGATAACCACCTCGACCTCGCCCAGGTCCTTAAGCGCCACGGTCAAGGCCCGGGCCTGGGCCTCGGTTTCCGGAACGATCGGCGACCGGCCGCCCATCTGCCGATAGATCTCCCGGGCGGTGGCCGCCCTGCGCGCGGCGATCACCCGTGCCAGAAGCCACCGGATCGGACCGGGCAGCCGGATGATGGCCGGGTCCGAAAACAGGTTGCGCAAAAACGGCTTGACCGCCGGAAGGCTGTCCGGTCCGCCGAGATTGAACAGGACGACCGCAATACGCTCTGCGCTCACCGACGCCACGCCTTGATCTGCGCCGCCAGTTGGGCGACATGCGCGGGCGGTGTTTCCGGCACCACCCCGTGACCGAGATTGAATATATACCGATCCGGGCCCAGAACACGCAGCAGACGTTCGGTCTCGGCCCGCATCGCCCGGCCACCTGCGACCACCGCAAGCGGATCGAGATTGCCCTGCACCACTGCCCCCGGCTGAACCGCCGCCGCGGCAAAGCCGGCATCGATGCTGCCGTCGAGACCAACCGCTTCAACCCCGGTCTCCGCCGCGAGACTGGCGGTCAAGGGTCCGACGCCCTTGGCAAAGCCGATCACCGGCACCGTTGGATACCGTATCTTGAGCGCATCACGGATCGCCCTGATCGGCGCAAAGACCCAACGGCGCAGTTCCGGTTCGGGCAGGCTGCCCGCCCAGCTGTCGAACAGTTGCACCACCTCGGCGCCAGCCTCGATCTGCCGTCCGAGATAGCCGATGGTCGCCTCGGTCACCAGGGATATCAGGGCGGCAAAGCCGTCCGGATCGCGATAGGCCCACAGTCTTGCCGCCTTCTGATCCGGACTGCCGCGCCCGCCGACCATGTAGGTGGCAACCGTCCATGGCGCCCCGGCAAAGCCGATCAGCGCGACATCCGCGGGCAGGCTGGCCGCCAGTCGCCGCACCGTCTCGTAGACCGCACCAACCTTGTCGTGAAGGCGGTCGGCAGACAGGCGCGCCAGGCCGGCACGGTCGGTTACCGGCTCCAGCAGCGGTCCCTCGCCCTCGGCAAAACGCACCGCCTGGCCGAGCCCATGGGGAACCAGGAGGATATCGGCAAACAGGATCGCCGCATCCATGCCGAAGCGCTCGATCGGCTGCAGGGTCACGGCGGCCGCCTTGTCCGGATCGAGACAGAACGACACGAAATCCGGCGTGGTCGCCCGGACGGCACGATATTCCGGCAGGTAGCGGCCCGCCTGGCGCATCAGCCAGAAGGGCGGCCGGTCGACCACGCCACCGGCCAGAACCGTCAGCAGACGTTTGGCGGATGGCCTGGGGGACGGGGCGGTAACAGATCCGGAAAAGGCCACGGGCTTATATCCAAATAAGAATCTTAAACAGGTTGTAGTAGTCAGTAGGGGCTGTGAACAATGGGCGCTACGCGCTTCTTCCCGTTTTATCCTCTGAAACCGGAAATCTGGGCCGAGCTTCCTGCGGCATGTCGCCATGCCGCGAAACGCTGTGGGTAAGGGCGCTTTCCGCCGGCTCTGTCATCGGGGAAAGCGGGGATAAGAGTGGTGTCGGTGCCGCCGGAAGGCAAGACGTTCTACCTGTCCACAGGCGGTGAAAGAAACCGCTCGACTGGGCACGGACTTGGTGATCGAAAATCCGCTTTTGCAGCCCGTGCGACGAAAGGGGCCCGATCGGCCATGGAGTCACCATCATTCCCGTTATCCACAGGGACCGATATCACGCGCCTCCACCTCTATCTCGTCTCGGATGCGACCGGCGAAACCCTGTCCTCGATCGCCAAGGCGGCAATGGCGCAGTTCCCCGATGTCGCCGCCCTGGTCCATGTCTCGTTCATGACCCGGACCACGGCCCAGGTCGAACGCGCCCTGTGCGCGGCGGCCGCGGCCGGCGGCGTGGTGCTCTATACCTTGGTCAACCCGGAACTGCGGGCGGCGATGGATCAGGGTGCCGCCCAGCAGAAGGTTCCGGCCATTAATGTTCTCGACCCGGTGATTCATGCCCTGGCGACCTATCTCGGAATGCCGGCCAAGAGCGTGCCTGGCCGCCAGCACGCGCTCGATGCCGAATATTTCAAGCGCATCGACGCCATGAACTTTACCCTGGCCCATGATGACGGCCAGCACCCCCAGGATCTCTACCAGGCCGATGTCGTAATCCTCGGCGTCTCTCGAACGTCCAAGACGCCAACCTCGATCTACCTGGCCAATCGCGGGCTGAAGACGGCGAATATTCCAGTGGTGCCGAACCTGCCGCTGCCCGAACAGCTGGCCGAGCTGAAATCGCCCCTGGTGGTTGCCCTGACCACCTCGCCGGACCGCTTGGTGCAGATCCGCAAGCACCGCCTGCTGACCCTGGGCGAGCATGACCGGACGGAATATGTCGACCAGCAGGCGGTCGAAGAGGAACTGCTGGCGGCCCGGCGGCTGTTCGTCCGTAGCGGCTGGCCGGTGATCGATGTCTCGCGGCGCTCGATCGAGGAAACCGCCGCGGCGATCCTCAACCTCTATTACGACCGGCTGCACCTCAGGACCGAAGGCCCCTGACCCCGGGCAGGTCAGGGTGGCGGCCGGGCATACCGGAACGGCAGGGCCGCGATGCCCGATGCGGCACCGGCACCGTCCTCGTCGAACTCGGCAGGAACCCGAAGGATCCGCTCGTCAACGATTTCCAGCCAGGGCTGGCGCAGCAGGCGGTCGCCATCGCTGCGGCGGGTGCCCCGGGCCGGCGCGCTGCGGGCGAAGTCCACCCGGTACAGGACAATCGGCGCCTCGCGCCCATCGCGCAGCAGCACAAAGGGCGACAGGTCGCCGATCCCGGCAGCCCGGCAGGTCTGCAGCAGCCGGTCCAACTCGTCGCGGTTCAAGCGCAGCAGCATGTATTGGGTGACCAGCGGGCCGTCGTCGAGCACGGTGATCCGGCAATCGTCCTGGTTGGCGAGGAGGACGGAAAAGCGGCAGCCGGCCCCGGCCAGCATCTGGGCCGCCATTGCCGCCGCCGATTTCCGGCCCGAGGCATTGGCCGGAAAGCCGTAATACTCGTAGAACTTCGCTTCCAGGGCGTCGGCATAATCCTCCGACCGCTCGAACAGCCGGCGTTCGATATAGCCAAGGTCGAGGGCCAGCTGGCGCACGGCGATATCCGTAAGGCGCTCGATCTTCACATGGGCGTGGGACAGCTGCAGGGGGCGGCCCGGTTCCGGCCGTTCCGCCAGCAAGGCATAGTCGATCGGCAGCAACTGGCGCAGGATGCCCTCGCATTCCGCCGAGCGGAGATCGAGGGCTTCGGCGCGGATTTCATCCAGCGTGATGCCAGAGCCCATGCGCCGAAGATTGGCCGCCGTCACCCGGTTCGATTTGCGCAGGCGGAAATGCTTGATCAGGCTGTCCGGCATCACGCCGTCAAGCAGGATCATGAAAGCCGTGTTCTGATAGCGATGTTCGCCCTTGGGCAGGGCGGCGCCGGGCAGGACGCAGTGGCGCTCGACAAAGGGGTAAGGTTTGCGCGCCCGGACGAAAGCCAGATGGCTTTCAATCAGCGAATAGCCCAGCAAAAAATCCACCATCCGTTGCCGGCCGGCGGCGAACAGATCCTCGCTGCTGCGCAGCGGTAACGGAATTACTGTGGACTCGGGACTGTTCACCGGTGGTGGTCCGCCGTTCGACCATTGCGTCGGCTAAGGAAAGTCCTCATAGAAATACCATGGTTGAGAGCAGTCTCCTAAGTGTTCGTGATCACAGTTCGGTCCTGACCGAGAGGCCGGTCGTCCTGGCGTCGGGCAGCGCGGCGCGGCGCGCGCTGCTGGCCGGCGCGGGCGTGGCCTTCGCGGTGGACGTTGCCGCCGTCGACGAGGTCGAACTTAAGCGCAGCCTGGTCGCCGATGGCGCCTCTGCCAGGGACATCGCCGATCTGCTGGCCGATCTCAAGGCAACCCGGGTCTCGGCCCGCCATCGCGACGCCCTGGTGATCGGGGCCGACCAGGTTCTGGTGGCCGAGGACAGGATTTTCGACAAGCCGGGGTCGGTCGCCGAAGCCCGCCGCCATCTCGAAGCCTTGCGGGGCCGCCGGCACGAACTGATCGCGGCCCTGGTCGTGGCCGAAAACGGCGTTGTCGTGTGGCGTCATGCGGAGGTCGCGCGGATGGAGATGCGCGATTTTTCCGACGCCTTTCTTGACGCCTATCTGGCGGCGGAAGGCGAGGCCGTGCTTGGCGCGGTCGGGGCCTATCGCCTCGAAGGGCTCGGCATCCAACTGTTCCGGCGGGTCGCAGGCGACCACAGCACGGTTCTCGGCCTGCCCCTGCTCCCCCTGCTCGACTACCTGCGCAGCCGCCAGGCGCTGCGGTCATGATTGCCTCCGGCCGGACCCGGCTTGCCGGGGTGATGGGCTGGCCGGTCGGGCATTCACGATCGCCCCGGCTTCACGGCTTCTGGCTCGACCACCATGGCATCGATGGCGCCTACCTGCCCCTGGCCGTCCACCCCGACGATCTCGGCCTTGCCCTGAAGGCGCTCCCCGCGCTCGGCTTCCGCGGCTGCAACCTGACCGTGCCGCACAAGGAAGCGGCTTTGGCCCTGGTCGACCGGGTCGATGATGCGGCAGCGCGCATCGGCGCCATCAATACCGTCATCATCGGCGCGGACGGCCGCCTGGAAGGGCGTAACACCGACGGCCTGGGATTTCTGGCCAATCTTCGGGCGGGCGCGCCGGGCTTTACCGCTCCGGGCGCGACCGCCCTGGTGCTCGGTGCGGGGGGCGCCGCCCGGGCGGTGATTGTCGCCCTGGTCGATGCCGGGCTGGCCCGGGTCCTGGTCGCCAACCGCTCGCCCGCCAAGGCCGAGGCCCTGGCCGGGCTGTTCGGCCCGGTGGTCGGCGCGGTGCCGTGGGCGGCCCGCGGGACGGCGCTGGCGGAGGCCGATCTGGTGGTCAACACCACCAGCCTGGGCATGGTCGGCCAACCGCCCCTGGACCTGTCGCTCGCCGGCCTGCCGGCCGCCGCGGTGGTCACGGATCTCGTTTATGCGCCGCTGGAGACCGCCTTGCTGGCCGCGGCGCGGCGCCGCGGCAACCCGGTGGTCGACGGCCTGGGCATGCTGCTCCACCAGGCGGTGCCCGGCTTTGCCGCATGGTTCGGGGTCACCCCTGAGGTGACGGCGGCGGTGCGGCGCTTTGTCCTTGCAGCGCCGCCATGAGGCGCGCCCTGAGGCTCGGCCTGACCGGGTCGATCGGCATGGGCAAGAGCGAGACGGCAGGGATCTTCCGCGCCCTCGGGGTTCCCGTCTATGACGCGGATGCCGCGGTGCACGCCCTGTATGCCCGCGGCGGCGCGGCGGTTGCGCCGGTGGCCGATGCCTTCCCCGGGGCGGTGGTCGACGGCGCGGTCGACCGGGCACGCCTGCGCCAGGTCCTGCGCGACGACCCGGCGGCATGGCCCCGGCTGGAAGCCCTCGTCCATCCCCTTGTCCGGCAGGCCCAGGCCCGGTTTGTTGCCGCCGCCGAGAGCGCCGGCGCAGCCCTGGTCGTGCTCGATATTCCGCTCCTGTTCGAAACCGGGGGAACCGCCCAGGTGGATTATGTCGTGGTGGTTTCCGCGCCGCCCGAAATCCAGCGGGCCCGGGTGCTGCAGCGCCCGGGCATGACCGAGGACCTCTTCGCCGAAGTGCTGGCACGGCAGCTCCCGGATGCCGTAAAACGGGCCGGGGCGGACTTCGTCATCGCCACCGACCGCGGCCTGGACGACGCCCGCAGCCAAGCGGCAGCCATCCTGGCCCGGTTGCGCAGCGCACCGCCGCCCCGACAGCCTGGCCGCCTGGATCTTGAACGGGACTGATCATGCGCGAAATCGTTCTGGATACCGAAACCACCGGCTTCGACTGGGCCAATGGCGACCGCCTGGTCGAACTGGCCTGCCTGGAACTGGTCAACCACGTGCCGACCGGGCGCTACCGGCAATACTACGTCAACCCGCAACGGTCCATGCCGTCCGAGGCCGAGGCGATCCACGGGCTGACCGAAGCCTTCCTGGCCGACAAGCCGTTGTTTGAGGCGATCGCCGACGATTTCCTGGCGTTCGTCGCGGACGCCCCCCTGGTCATCCACAATGCCGCTTTCGACCTGGGCTTCCTGAACATGGAACTGGGCCGGATTGGCATGCCGGCCCTGCCGCCGGAACGGGCCACCGATACCGTCCTCCTTGCCCGACGCCGCTTTCCGGGGGCACCGGCCAGCCTGGATGCCTTGTGCAAGCGCTTTTCCGTGGATCTCAGCCGGCGCGCCCTGCATGGCGCCCTGCTCGACTGCGAATTGCTGGCGGCGGTCTATCTGGAACTGATCGGCGGGCGCCAGCAGGGTCTCGGCCTGACGGCGCGGGCGGCCGCCGCCCAGGCCGCCGCGGCCAGCGCTGCCGCGCGGACACCACGGCCGCCGCGGAGCCACGCGCCGACCGACCAGGAGCGGGCGGCCCATCAGGCCCTGATCGCTTCCATCAAGGACGCGATCTGGACCCGGGACGAGACGGTTTAGCCGAGGCGGACCGACCGACCGCTATTGCTGTGGGCTTAACTGGGCCTGCTGGGCGGCGGCGGCCTGAGCCCGCTCGATCTGCTGGCGATAGAGCGCCACGAAATCGATCGGGTCGAGGAGTAGGGGCGGGAAGCCGCCGTCGCGAGTCGCGTCGGCCACGATGCGCCGGGCGAACGGGAAAAGCAGGCGCGGGCATTCGATCAGGCAGAACGGCTGCAGCGCCTCTTCCGGGACATTGCGGATCAGAAACAGGCCGCAATAGGACAGTTCGACGACGAACACCGCTTTGGCGTCGGTCGCCCCGACGGCGGTGGCCCGGACTTTCAACTCGACCTCGAAGCGGTCCTCATTGGCCCGCCGGGCCTGGACATCGACGCCGATATCGATCTTGGGCTGGGCGTCCAGGGTCAGGCTGGCCGGGGCATTGGGGTTCTCGAAGGACAGGTCGCGGAGATACTGTCCCAGGATATTGAATTGCACCTGGGCGGGCGCTTCGGTTGCGCCATTGCCGCCGGCCGCGGATGAACTGTCGGTCATGCCTCTGGATCCTCGCGAAAACGGCCCTTCCGCTAGCACGGGCGGACAGGAGGAACAAGGGCCGCCTTGCCGTGGCCCGCGATCATCCCCATTTGTCGGGTGGGCTCGGGCTTTGCGTCGTTTCGATCCTCGGTCTAAACTGTCGCGCGTACTCGGCCACGCGGCGCCTGGCGCCGGCCACCTGATCCCCTGAGGCCAGCAATGGGCAACGGCATTGACTGAGTATATCGATATTCTGCTTCTGGCCCTGGTCGCGGGCTTCATCGGCCTGCGCCTGTGGGGCGTCCTCGGACAGCGGACCGGGAACGAGCAGCCGCGCGATCCCTTCAAGCCCAGGGAGCCGGCTGAAGCCGGCGACGACAAGGTCGTTCCGCTGCCGCGCCCGGGGCGGGACGTCGCTCCGGTGGCGGCAGAGCCCGCAGCAGGCGCCGGCGACAGCCGGCTCCCGGGCCTGACCGAATTGCGTATCGCCGACCGTGATTTCGAGGTCGACAGCTTTCTCGAAGGCGCCCGCATGGCCTATGACCTGATCGTTCAGGCCTTTGCCCGGGGCGACGAGGCGGCTTTGAAGCCGCTGCTGGCACCCCCCGTGATGGAAAGTTTCAGCGCGACCATTGCCGCCCGCAAGGCGGCGGGCCGGACGCTGGAGCAGACCATCGTGGCGCTCAAGCAAGCGGAAATCGTCAGGATCGCCATGGTCGGGCGCATGGCGGAAGTCAGCGTCCGCTTCGTCTCGGATATGATCAGCGTCACCCGCGATCGTGCCGGCGACGTGGTGGAAGGGCATCCGGGCACGGTTCGCGAACTGACCGATATCTGGACCTTCGCCCGCGAACCGCGTAGCCGCGACCCCAATTGGTTACTGGTCGGAACCAGTACGTCCGCCTAGCGCATCGGCGGAATGAGGGCCATTCCGCCAGTGCTCTAACGTGTTGAAATAATGTATCTTCAGACGGCGAACCGGATTCCACTTCGGTTGGAGATGCTCTAGACTGCGGGCCATGATGCGCGGTGGTTTCCTGATCGGCCTGGCGGTCCTGGCCCTGCTCGCCCCCGCGGTGCTGGCCTGGTGGCTGATGGCGCCGCCGCCGCCGCCCGAGCGGCCGGTTCTGGTGCTCGAGACGGCGACCTTCGCCGACTTGCCGGGCTGGACGGACGATCCCCTGGCCGAGGCGCTTCCTGCCTTGTTGTCGTCATGTCAGCGGCTGCTCCGCCGCCCCGACGAGACGGCGCTGCGTTATGCCGGTACGGTTGGTGATTGGCGGGCGCCCTGTGCCGCCATGGCCGCCCTCGACCCGACGGACGGGGCCGCGCTGCGGCGGCTCATCGAGGATCGCTTCGAGCCCGTGGCAGCGCGCGGCGCGGCGGCCGATGGCCTGTTCACCGGTTACTACGAACCCGAGATCGCCGTTTCGACCACGCCGGATGAAACCTATAAGATCCCGGTCCTGGGCCGCCCGGGCGATCTGGTCGAGGTCGATCTCGGTCGCTTCAAGCCGGAACTCAAGGGCGAGCGCATCGCCGGGCGGGTGGTGGACGGCCGCCTGATACCCTATGACGAGCGGGCCGCGATCGCCGCCGGCAGTCTTGCGGGCAAGGTGCCGGTGCTCTATTGGGCTGCTTCGGCGATCGATGCCTTTTTTCTCGAAATCCAGGGCTCGGGTCAGGCCCGCCTGCCGGACGGAACGATCCGCCGGATCGGCTATGCGGCGCAGAACGGCTGGCCCTATGTCGCGATCGGCCGGGTGATGGTCAAGGACGGGCTGTTGCAGCCGGGCACGGTCACCCTGCAATCGATCAAGGCCTGGCTGCTGGACCATCCGGCCCAGGCCCAGCAGGTCATGAACCGCAACCCGTCCTATGTCTTTTTCCGCGATCTTGGCGCGGCGTCAGGCCCGATCGGCGCCCAGGGTGCCGCGCTGACGGCGCGGCGCTCGATCGCGGTCGACCGGCGCTTCCATCCGCTCGGGGTGCCGATCTTCGTCGATACCACCCTGCCGCCGGCAACGCCCGATCAGGCCCCGCCGTCGTTCCGGCATCTGATGGTCGCCCAGGACACCGGCGGTGCGATCCGCGGGCCGGTGCGCGGCGATGTTTTCTTCGGTGCCGGCGCCGCGGCCGAGCAGAGCGCGGGGGCCATGAAGCAGCCCGGGCGCTGGTGGCTGCTGCTGCCCAAGGCGGTCGCCGCCCGCCTCGACGGCGAGACCCGGATCCAGCCCTGATGGCGCCGCGGGTCGGCCTGCTGGTCACCTGTCTGGTCGACCTGTTCCGCCCCGAAGTCGCCTTTGCCGCGATGCGCCTGGTCACGGCGACCGGCGCCACCGTCGTGGTGCCCCGGCAAAGCTGCTGCGGCCAGCCGGCCTATAATAATGGCGACCGCATGGGGGCATGCCTGATTGCCCGGCAGGTCGTCGCGGCCTTCGAGGGATTCGACCATGTCGTGGTGCCATCGGGCTCCTGTGCCGGGATGGTGACCCATCACTATCCACGCCTGTTCCAGGACGACGCGGAATTCGGTCCGCGGGCGCGCCGGCTGGCGGCACGCTGCTTCGAACTGACCCAATATCTGGCCGACGTCGCGCCGCTCCAACCGCCCGCCGGCCCGCCGGTTACCGTGGTCTGCCACGAGTCCTGCTCGGGCTTGCGCGAACTGGGCATCGGTCGCCAGGCCCGAACCCTGCTCGCCCGGGCCGGGGCAACAGTGGTCGAAATTGCCGCCCCCGAACCCTGCTGCGGTTTCGGTGGCACCTTCTGTGTGAAATTTCCCGAATTGTCGGCCGCCATTGCGGACCGGACCTGCCGGTCCCTGGCAGCGACCGGGGCCGACCTCGTGGTCGGGGCCGATCTCGGTTGCCTGCTCAATATTGCCGGCCGGTTCGGCCATCTGGGCGGCGGCCCGCCGGTGCGCCACATTGCCGAGCTGCTGGACGGGCCGCCGACGGCGCCGCCGATCGGCCGGTCATGACCGGGTCCATCGCCGACGGACCGGCCGACTTCCGGCGGGCGGCCGTGGCGGCGCTGGCCGACCCGGCGCTGCAGCAGGCCCTCGGCCGCAACGGCTTCGCCCAGAGGCGGGCCCAGGCGATTGCCGCCCTGCCCGAATATCCCGAACTCCGGGCCGCCGCGGCAGCGCTCAAGGACCATGTGCTCGACCATCTCGACCATTATCTCGAACGGTTCGCCGCAGCGGTCGAGGCCGCCGGCGGGGTGGTCCACTGGTGTGACGATGCGGAGTCGGCGGTGGCGGCGGTGCTGGGCGTCGCCCGGGCCTGCGGCGCCCGCACCGCGACCAAGGGCAAGTCCATGGCCGGCGAGGAAATCGGCCTGAACGCGGCGCTCGAGGCCGCCGGGATCCGCCCGATCGAGACCGATCTCGGCGAATATATCATCCAGCTCGCGCACGAGCCGCCCAGCCACATCATCGCCCCGGCGAGCCATAAATCCATGGCCGACGTCGCCGGGCTGTTCCGCGCGCATCATCGCGACCGGCCGGCCGAGCGTCCGCTCGACCAGGCGGAAATCCTGGTCGACGAGGCCCGGACGATCTTGCGGCCGGCCTATGGCGTGGCCGGCCTGGGCATTACCGGGGCCAATTTCCTGATTGCCGAGAGCGGCTCGGCGGTGATCGTCACCAATGAGGGCAATGGCGACCTGACCCAGGCGCTGGCGCCTGTCCACCTGGTCGTTGCCGGGATCGAAAAGCTGGTGCCCCGGCTCGAAGACGCGGCGCTCCTGTTGCGGCTGCTGGCGCGCTCGGCGACCGGACAGGATCTGACGGTCTATACCACGGTTGCCAGCGGCCCGCGCCGCCACGCCGATCCCGACGGCCCGGCGGCATTCCACGTGGTGCTGATCGACAATGGCCGGACCGCCCTGATGGGCGACGCGCGCAAGGCCATGCTGCGCTGTATCCGCTGCGGCGCCTGCCTGAATCACTGCCCGGTCTATGGGCAGATCGGCGGCCATCCCTATGGCGCAACCTATGGCGGGCCGATGGGACAGGTTCTGACGCCGGCCCTGGCCGGCCTTGGGGCGGCCCGCGACCTGCCCCAGGCCTCGACCTTTTGCGGCCGATGTGCCGAGGTCTGCCCGGTGGCGATCCCGCTGCCCGATCTGATGCGGCACTGGCGCGACGAGATCCATCAGCAGGCCCTCGACCCGCCGCGCCACAGGCTGGCCCTGGCGCTTTGGCTGTGGCTGGCCCGGCGGCCGCGCTTCTACCGGCTGGCGGTGCGGGCCGCCAGTTTCGGGCTGCGCGCTTTGGCGCGGGGCGGATGCCTGACCGCGGCGCCCTTTGCCGGCGGCTGGACCCGCGGCCGGGTCTTGCCGGCGCCGACCGGCCCCAGCTTCTTCACGCAGTACCGGAGTGGCGGCAATGAGCCGTGAGGCGATCCTGGGGCGCATCCGGGCGCAGTTGAAACGCGGCCCGCTCGAACCGGCTCAGGCCGCCGCCTGCGACCGGCGGCTGGCGGCGGCGCCGGCGGCGCTGCTGCCCCGGATGGCGCAATTTGCCGATCGCCAGGCGCTGACGGCGGCCTTCTGCCAGCGCCTGACGGCGGGCGGCGCGGAATTGCGGCGGGTGACCGCCTGGCCTGCGGTGCCGGCGACCGTTGCGGCCATGCTGGGGCCCGCAGGCCGGCCGGCTCTCGGGCTCGCCCCTGCGCTCGCCATGCTCGACTGGGCCGCGGCGGGCTTGACGGTGGTGCCCGGCCCGGCCCGGCCCGCGCAGCCGGCGGCCATCACCAAGGCGGTCGCCGGCATTGCCGAAACCGGCAGCGTCGTTCTGGCCAGCGGCCCGGAAACACCCGTCACCCTGAATTTTCTGCCCGACATCCATGTCGTCTGCCTCGAAGCGGCGGCCCTGGTCGCCAGCCTGGAAGACGGCTTCGGCGCAGCCCGGGCGGGCGGCCTGCCGCGCAGCATCACCCTGATTGGCGGGCCGTCGCGGACTGCCGACATCGAACAGCGCATGGTCATGGGTGCCCACGGCCCCCGCCGGCTGGTCGTCCTGCTGGTGGGCGACCATGGCGGATGATCGCAGGGACCGGCCGCCAGGGCGCTTTCCCGGGCGCAGCCCGACCGCGGCCGAGCGCGAATTGCTGGAGCGGGCAATGGCCGAGGTGGCGCCGTTGAAGCAGCGCAGCCCCCGCCCGGCCCAACCCCTGCAACCCCTGCCCGGCCGGCGGGTCCGCCTGTTCAGCCGGGAAGCCGCCGGGACCCCGCCGCCACCCTCGACCGAACGGCCGGCCGGCGACGCCCGCACCGCCACGATGGACGGCGCCAAGCAGAAGCGCCTGATCCGCGGCGAATTGCCGATCGACGCCCGACTGGATCTTCACGGCCTGACCCGCGAGGCCGCCCACCGCC
>JAJFJE010000105.1 GCA_021774355.1 Alphaproteobacteria bacterium | reverse complement strand
CCGCCCGCCCCCCCCCCGCCCCCGCCCCCCCCCCCCCCCCCCCCCCCGGGGGTTTTAATTTTTCATCGCCCTGGGCCCACCCCCCGCGATCCTACTGGAAGACCGCAGCCGGGCTGTCCAGGCTGTCGGACCCTTCGAAGGCGATCGGCCCCAGCTTCAGCGCCGTCACCACCCGTTCGAAGACCCGCGCCTGTGCCACCAGGCCATCGATCACCGCCTGGATGACCGCATTTCCCTCGGGATTATCGGGGCCGATCATCTGGTCGTAATGCTCGACCGTGTCGGCCCGCTTCACCATGGCGGTCGCCGCGGCAACCGTTGCGGCCAGGGCGCCGTCCACCTCGTCCGCCAGGGCAGGATCGGCGTCGCGGGTCAGGGCGGCCAGGGAGGGGCCGGCCAGCGCCTTGCCGGCCAGGGTCTGATAGCGGCCATTCCACACGGTCTGCATGCCGATGATGTCGAAATAATGCGACTTGTCGGTATTGTCCGAGAAGCAGTCATGCTCCTCCTCCGGATCGTGCAGCAGCAACCCCAGCTTCATCCGCTCGCCTGCCAGCTCGCCGTAGGACAGGCTGCCGAAGCCGGTCAGCATCATGGTCATGGCCGTGTTGCCATCGGCGGTTTCGACGGCCTTGCGGGCCTCGCCGCCGGGCGCCCACTGGGCCGCCATCCAGGTAAGGTCGGACACCAGCAGGTCGGTCGCCGCCTTGAGATAGGCTGCCCGACGGTCGCAATGGCCGTTGGTGCAGGCGGCCGCCGCGGCGTAATCCGTCCAGGGCCGCTTGCCGGCGCCGGGTCCGGTACCGTTGAGATCCTGACCCCAGAGCAGGAATTCGATCGCATGGTAGCCGGTCGCGACATTGGCCTCGACCCCGCCGGCCTCCTGCAACGACTCGAGGACCGCGGGGGTGATGGTCGTGGCATCGATCGTCTCGGCGCCGATCCGCAGCATCGGATTGGCAATGACATTGGCCGCATAAAGCGGATTGGCATCGGACTCGGTCCCGTAGGACGGCGCCACATAATCGATCAGGCCCTCGTCGAGGGGCCAGGAATTCACCCGGCCTTCCCAGTCGTCGACCACCGGGTTGCCGAAACGGAAGACCTCGGTCTGCTGGTAGGGCGGCCGGGCCGCCCGCCAGGCGGCGCGCGCCGCGTCGAGCGTTGCCGCGCCGGGTGTGGCGATCAGGGCGTCGACCGCCGTCTGCAAACCGCGGGCGGCCTCGGCCGCATCGCCATACATCGCCTGTCCGAGATCGGCATAGTGGCTTACGGTGGCTGCCCGATCGGTCGCCGCCAGCGCGGCGCCGGCGCCAATCCACAGACCACAGGCCGCCGTCGCGGCCGCCCATAACGCTCTCGTCTTCATGATCATCGCCCCTTATACCCGGCAACCGGATTTCGGTTCTGTTATTGCGAGGCATTCTTAATCGCATCCGCCGGCGAATTGCAAGGGGCTATCGACGGCTCGCTGCAGCATTGCGGGCCAGGCAGGGCCTTCCCGGCCGCCTGCGGCTTCGCTAGGCTGCGGCTGCGGCTGCGGCTGCGGCAAGCCGTGGGAGACCGGGATGGGGTGCTGGCATCGAACGATGACACGGTGGGCGGCGATGGCCTGTGCGATCACCGCCATTGCGGCTTGTGCCGCCCCGCCCCAGGCCTATCCGGTGGCAAGCGGCCGCAACGCCATTGACGGCAGCGCCTCGGTGACCCTGCAGGGTGCGCCGACGGTGACCTGCGCCGGCGCCTATGTCGGCCTGTACCGGGCCACGCCGGCCGTCCGCCAACGCCTCCAGGCACTCTACGGTCCGGGCGAATCGGGCTATCTGCGGATAGCGGATTACCGCAAGGCCGGCGACGGCCCGGATTTCGCCACCGCGCTGCGCCAGACCCGCTGCGACAGCCAAGGCCGGTTCCAGTTCGGCGGCCTCGACGACGGCGACTATGCCGTGATGACGAACGTTGTCTGGCGCCACAAATACGTGACCTATGGCGGCGGGTTGATGCAGATCCTGCGCCTGCAGGGCGGCGTGGTTCGCCAGGTCACCCTGTCCAACCGCACCGCCGGCCGCCATTAACCACCGGGGACGGGCGTCGACGGCCGGCGAATGATGTTTTCGCCGCCCCCGCACGGCGCGCACTGGAATGCGCTCCCAAGGCCTGTTTTTCCGGCCGGTTCGCCCGGCGGGCCACTGTGCCGCCATGGCGCGGGGCCGGCCGGGTTATCATTCGACATGGTCGCTCACGCGGTATGACGCTATAATTACGGCAAATGACGAGCCAACCCAGGGTCGAAGCGTTCCAGGTACCGCGGCAGGACGGCACGAGACAGGAGCGCGTCGTGGGAAGCGGCGGACCGATCATGGATCAAGCACTACCGTTAAAACGCAAACGTACCCAGGAGGAACGGAGCAGCGAGATGAAGCGCCGCATCCTCGATGCGGCCTTCGACGTGCTGCGCGACCGGGGTTACAACGGCTTCACCACGCTCGAGGTGGCCAAGCGGGCGGGCGTTTCCCGCGGCGCCCAGGTTCATCATTTTCCCAGCAAGAACGACCTGGTCATCGCCGCCATGGAGCATGTCTTCAACCTGTCGCTCGCCTATGGCATGAATCTCGCCAAGGCCGTCCGCCAGTCCGAGGACCCGGTCGAAGCGCTGATCAAGGATGCCAGCGCGTTCTATTTCAGCGACTATTTCCTGGTCGGGCTGGACATGCTGCTAGCCGCCGACAAAGACCCGGAGTTTCGGGATCGGGCGATCCAGGTGGTGCGCAATTACCGCCAGCCGGTCGAGGAGGAATGGCGCCAGGTGATGCTTCGGCTGGGTTTCCCCGAAAACAAGGCCAGCGAGATCCTGTGGCTGACGGTCAGCATCCTGCGCGGCGCAGCCATCCGCGGCCTGTGGCGGCGGGAGCCCCAGCACGTCAAGCATTGCCTGACCGTCTGGCACGATATGATCGCCGCCTATCTGGCCCTCGACACCGCCGACGCGCCGCTACCGGCGGCGGCGTCCCTCAAGTAACGTTCGGAGTGCATCCGTGGCCAAGCAATATCCCTCCATCGCGCCGGCCCAGCGGCAATTCATCGAAAGCCAGCGGGTCTTTTTCACCGCTTCCGCAACCGCGGACGGACATATCAACCTGTCGCCCAAAGGCCTCGATGCGCTGCGCGTGCTCGATGCCGGAACGGTCGCCTATCTCGACCTGACCGGCAGCGGCAACGAGACCGCGGCCCATCTCCGTGCCGACGGCCGGCTGACCCTGATGTTCTGCGCCTTCGATGGCCCCCCGATGATCCTGCGCCTCTATGGCCGGGGCAGGGTTCTGCCGCGGGGTGGCAGCGCCTATGGCACCCTTCTGGCGGATGCCTTTGGCGGGGTCGAGCCGCCTGGCGCACGCCAGATCATCGTCCTGGCGGTCGACCTGGTGCAGACGTCCTGCGGCTATGGGGTGCCCCTGCTGGACTATCGTGCCGAGCGGCCAGGCCTCGTCCGCTGGGCCGAAACCAAGGGCGAAGACGGGCTGGCGGCCTATCGCCGGGAAAAGAACCGGGTCAGCCTGGACGGCCTGCCCACCGGGGTCGACGAAACCGCCGATCACACCGTCGTCTGAACGGCACCCCGTCTGAGGCACGACATGGCGATCGGCGCGCAACCGTCCAAATGGCTGGACAAGAAATCCCGCCTGGGCTATCGCGGCGCGCCCATCGGGACCGTCGCCTTTTTCGGCCCCGACAACCGGCAGGCGACCAAGGTATCGGTCGCCGTCCTTCTCGCCCCCGAGCGGGACCCGGTGGCCCTGCGCCAATGGCTTGCCGCCACCGGCGATCTCCGCCGGGACCAGGCGGTGTTGGGCGAGGTCGTGACCTTCCTGCGCGCCCATGAGGTCCGCACGGTGGTCGTGACCAAGGATATTGTCGGCTGCCCGCACGCGGTCGGAATCGACTATCCGGCGGGCGAATCCTGCCCCCACTGCCCGTCCTGGGCCGCCTCCGGGGCCGGCGCCATACTGTGACACCTGCCATATCGTCATGGGTTCCGGAAAAGCTCCGGCCGTTGCGTGCGCAAAACGTCGGGGTGCGCCGCCGCGGGGTTGTTCTCGCGACACCGCAAGGCCGGTCGCCGATAAGGCCGCCGTGTCCGCCATGGACGCCCGATGGGGCTTCGTTGTAAACAGTCCCACCGCGTGATTATCGAGGAGGCGCAGCATGGACCGGTTCACGGGCGGTTGCCTGTGCGGCGGCGTCCGAATTGTGGCGGCGGGGCGCCCCTACCGGGTCGGCCTTTGCCACTGTCTCGACTGCCGCAAGCACCATGGGGCGCTTTTTCACGCCTCGGCGGTGTTCCCCCAGGATGCGGTGACGATCAGCGGCGAAACAGCCGACTACGCCGGGCGGTTTTTCTGTCCCCGCTGCGGCTCGTCCATTTTCGCACGCACCGCAGACGAAATCGAAGTGAACCTGGGATCCCTGGATGCCCCGGACCAGCTGACGCCAACCTACGAAAACTGGATCATCCGCCGCGAGTCCTGGCTGCCGCCGTTTCCGCTCGCCCGGCGGTACCAGCGCGATCGCGATGCCACGGGTCGCTTCGAGGCATAGCCGGCACGCGCGGAGCCACGGCGCCGGTATGGACCGGCCCGTGTTCCATGCCCGCACATCATCGGATGCGCTAGTGGCTGATCATCCAGGGGCGCTTGCCGGCGAAGCTCTTGGCCGCTGACTTGGGCTTGGTCAGGGGGGTGGTCTTGCAGCAGGCGCAGCCAGCCCGGTGGCGGGCCTGCTTGGCGGCGAATTCGCCGGTGTTCATCGGCCGTTCGCGGGATTTTTCATTGGTCTCGATGGCATTGCGGCGGCCGGCCGAGACGCAGGCAAGCGCCGGCGCCGTCAGGATGACCCTTGGCGCCGAGGCGCCGCAGCCGGGACACGGCTCGGGCTCGGCCGACAGGGCCATGGGGCGCAGGGCATCGAACGGCCCGCAATCGCCACAAAGATAATCGTAAAGCGGCATGATCGGACTCCTTGGCTGAACGAACCGGGGGCGAGCCCGTGGGATGACCCGCCCCCGGCCCTCGCGAGGCCGGACGGGTAGCCTCACAGATCCTGAGCCAGCGGCATCTCGATGCTGCCGTCGACGAACTTCACTGGGCCATCGGCATTCGGCTTGATATCGAACTCGAAAATCTCGGTCGGCAGCCACAGGGTGGCGCAGGCATTGGGAATGTCGACCACGCCCGAGATATGACCCTGGCACGGCGCGGTGCCCAGGATGGAATAGGCCTGGGCCCCCGAATAGCCGAATTTCTTCAGATATTCGATGGCGTTGAGGCAGGCCTGGCGGTACGCGACATGGACGTCGAGATAGTGCTGCTGCCCGGCCTCGTCGACCGAAATCCCCTCGAAGATCAGATAGTCGCGGTAATTGGGCGTGATCGGAGACGGCTGGAAGATCGGATTCTTGATGCCGTACTTGGCCATGCCGTCCTTGATCACGCTGACCTTGATATGCAGCCAGCCGGCCATCTCGATGGCGCCGCAAAAGGTGATCTCGCCGTCGCCCTGGCTGAAATGCAGGTCGCCCATGGACAGGCCCGCGCCCGGTACATAGACCGGGAAGAACACTTTGGCGCCGCGCGACAGATCCTTGATGTCGCAATTGCCGCCATGTTCCCGCGGCGGCACTGTGCGGGCGCCTTCGGCCGCGGCCTTGTCCCGCGCGGCGCCGGTCAGCCGGCCCATATGGGCGGTGGGGGCGAAGGGCGGATTGGCCAGCGGCGGCACCCGGGTCGGGTTGGTCGCGATGAAATCGACCTCGCGCTGGTTCCACGCCGCCAGCAGCTTGGGGTCCGGCAGGCAGCCGATCAGCCCGGGATGGATCAGTCCGGCATAGGAGACATGGGGCACGTGGCGCGACGTTGCGAACATGCCCTTGAGATCCCAGATCGACTTCTGGGCCAAAGGAAAATGCTCGGTCAGGAAGCCGCCGCCGTTCTTCTTCGAGAAGAACCCATTGAAGCCCCACAGGCTGTCGGGCTTGGCCCCGACATCGAGCAGGTCGACGACCAGCAGGTCGCCTGGCTCGGCCCCCTCCACCCCGATCGGCCCAGACAGGAAATGCACGGTCGAAAGGTCGACATCGCGCACGTCCGAGGCGTCGTCGTCGTTCTTGATATAGCCGCCGGTCCAGTCATAGGTCTCGATGATGAAATCGTCGCCCTGCTTGACCCACACCACCATCGGCACATCCGGGTGCCAGCGATTGTGGATCATGTCGTTTTCATAGGGGGACGCGGTCAGATCGACGCTGATCAGCGTATCGGTCATGGATTTGGTCTCCTTCTTCGCTGGGATTTATCAGGTTACGATACGCCCGGCGGCCGGGATGCCGCCGTGTGGTGCAGCGCAGGCGCCTGCCCGCGGCTGTCCTTGCGCGCCGGCAACGCCGACGACGCAATCCGGGATGGATCCAGGCGCCGCCGGACGGCGGCGCTGCGCGCCATTGCGGTGCGGGAGAGCCATGGCGCGAGCCCTGTCGTCGCTGCGCATGGGCCTAGACGGCGAGGAAGCGGGCGATCGCCGCCTCGTCGATGCCGGCGCGCGGTGCGTCATGGACGATGCGGCCGTTCTCGATCACCAGAATGCGGTCGGCGACGTCGAGCACGAAGCTCAACACCTGCTCGCAGACGATGATGCACAGGTTGCGCAGGTCGCGGATGCGCCGGAGCACCTGGGCCATTTCCTTGATGATCGAGGGCTGGATGCCTTCGGTCGGCTCGTCGAGGAGGAGCACTGCAGGGTCGCTGGCCAGCGCCCGCGCAATCGCCAATTGCTGCTGCTGGCCGCCCGACAGATTACCGCCGCGCCGGGCGCCGAACTCCTTCAACACCGGAAACATGTCGTAGAGTTCTTCGGGCACATCCTTGCGGCCGGTCACGATCATCCCGGTTTCGAGGTTTTCCTTGACCGTCATGGTTCCGAAAATGCCCCGCCCCTGGGGCACATAGGCCAGCCCCGCCTTGACCCGCGCCGGGCTGGCCAGGGTGGAGAGTTCGCGCCCGTCGAGAGTGACCGAGCCGCCGGCGACCGGCAGGACGCCGATCAGCGACTTCATCAGGGTCGACTTGCCCATGCCGTTGCGCCCGACGACGGCAACGATTTCGCCGGGCTGGACGGCCAGGTCGATGCCGTGAAGCACCGTGCTCTGGCCGTAGGCGGCAGACAGATTGCTGATGTCAAGCATCGTGCGCTCCCCTCAATGGCCGAGATAGACTTCCTTGACCCGTGGATCTTCCTGGATGACCGCCATGCGGCCTTCCGCCAGGACCTTGCCCTGGTGCAGCACGGTCACCCGATGGGCGATCGAGGCGACGAACTTCATGTCGTGCTCGATCACGATCACCGAGCGGCCTTCTGCGACCTTGGTCAGGAGTTCCGCGGTCTTGACCCGTTCCGCGACACTCATGCCGGCGACCGGCTCGTCGAGCATCATCAGTTCAGGGTCCTGGATCAGCAGCATGCCGATCTCCAGCCATTGCTTCTGGCCGTGGCTGAGCTGTTCCGCCGGCCGGTCGAGCAGCGGCTCGAGGAAGACGGTGACGGCGATCTCGCGGAGCCGGTTGATCACTTCCGGGGTCCGCCGGAAACCCAGGGCACCGAATACGCCGCGCCCCCGGG
>JAJFJE010000104.1 GCA_021774355.1 Alphaproteobacteria bacterium | reverse complement strand
TGCCGGCGGTCAGCAGGCTGGAGCGGCTGCCCGACTGGAGCACCTGCCGGACCGCCGGGGCCAGGGTCGTGGCGACATCGGGCGGCAACATGTTGAACAGGGCCTGGATCGCCACCTCCGGCCGGATGCCGGCCCCAAGGGTGCCGCCCAGGGCGGCCAGGCTGAGCAGGAAGGGAAACAGGGCGAGCAGGCCGGTGAAGGCCAGATAGCCGGCGAGATGGGTCGCATCTTCGCGCAGGGAGCGGGCGATCGCCGTGCCCAGCGCCTTTACGACGCGCCAGGGCGGGGCGATCAGCCACCGGAAAAACAGGGTCCACGGCACCATGGGCCCAGGGAAGGCGAGCCATGGGCCGTTGGTCAAGTCCTGGTTAACATTCTTGGCCGATGTTCAGGGAATGCACACTTCTTTGCCGCAAGAGTGGGTGATGACCGAAACGCTGCCGACCCTATCCTACGAAGTCCACGTCAAACGGGGGCCCCGCCAATGGACCGTGGTGGAGGTCTTTGCCGAGCGCGAAGCCGCCCTGAGCTTTGCCAAGGCGCGGCAGCCCGGACACAACGCGGTGCGCGTGACCATTGAACGATTCGACGAACGGACCAACACCTACCAGTCGACTGTCGCCTATGAATGGGCGGCGCCGAAACATCTCCGACCGCCGCCGACGGTCGTCGCCCGCAGCGAGCGGATAACGGCACCGCCGGTCAAACAGACGGTCCCCCAAAGCCGATCCTTCTGGCATTATCTGAACGCGATGTGGCATCGGATCATCGACTAGCGGGGGATGGCATGGCCCAGAGCGAAATCGTCCTGGGCCAGGGGGCCGGCGGGCCAGTGACCCTGCCCCTCGCCTTGGCCAATCGTCACGGCCTGATCGCGGGGGCCACCGGGACCGGCAAGACCGTGACCCTGCAGGTCATGGCCGAGGGCTTTGCCCGGGCCGGGGTGCCGGTGTTCATGGCCGACGTCAAGGGCGACCTGGCCGGATTGTCGCGTCCGGGGACGGCCAATCCGCGACTGGCCGAGCGGGCCGCCGCCCTGGGCCTTGGCGCGCTTCAGTTCGCGCCCTCGCCGGTGGTCTTCTGGGACCTGTTCGGCCAGATGGGCCACCCGGTCCGGGCCACCATTTCCGAGATGGGGCCGCTTTTGCTGGCCCGTCTGCTGGACCTTTCCGACGCCCAGGAAGGCGTCCTGTCGATCGCCTTCCAATTGGCCGACGACGAGGGGTTGCTGCTGCTCGACCTGAACGACCTCCAGGCCCTGCTTAGCCACGTCGCCGGCCAGGCCAAGAGCCTCAACGACCGCTATGGCCTGGTCTCGGCCCAGTCGGTGGGGGCCGTCCAGCGCAAGCTGCTGGGCCTGCGCCAGCAAGGCGCGATGGGCTTTTTCGGCGAGCCGGCCCTGGCCCTGTCCGATCTGACCCGGACCACCTGGGACGGTCAGGGCATGATCAATATCCTGGCCGCCGAACGGCTGATGCAGACGCCGAAGCTCTATGCGACCTTTCTGCTGTGGCTGCTGTCCGAACTGTTCGAGGCGCTGCCCGAGGTCGGCGATCCGGACAAGCCGAAGCTGGTGTTCTTCTTCGACGAAGCCCACCTCCTCTTCGCCGACGACGACGCCAAGGTGCTGGCGGACAAGGTCGAGACGGTGGTGCGGCTGATTCGCTCGAAGGGCGTCGGGGTCTATTTCGTTACCCAGAATCCGCTGGACCTGCCCGACCGAATCCTTGGCCAGCTGGGCCACCGCGTCCAGCATGCGCTGCGTGCCTTCACGCCACGGGACCAGAAGGCGGTGGCCGCCGCGGCCGAGACCTTCCGGCCCAACCCGGCGCTCGATGTCGGCCGGGTGATCACGGAACTCGGGGTCGGCGAGGCGCTGATCTCGACACTTGGTCCGCGGGGCGTGCCGAGCATGGTCGAGCGCAGCCTGATCCCCCCACCGGTGTCGCGAATCGGCTCGATCAGCGCCGAAGAACGCCAGCAGACCATGGCCGCGAGTCCCCTTGCCGGACGCTACGACCAGACGGTCGACCGGGAATCGGCCTATGAAATCCTTGAACGCCGGCGAACCGCGCCGCCGGCCGCGGTAGCGGGCGGTCCCTGGGGCGCACCGGCCGAACCGGTGCGCCCGGCCCCGCGCCAGGCGCCGGCGCCGCGCCAGGCTTCGGTCCCGCGGCCGGCCCCGACGACCCGCCAGGGGGCGGGCGAGGCGTTCGGCAAGGCGGTCTTGCGCAGCGTCGGTTCGACCTTGGGCCGCGAGGTCGGCCGGACCCTGCTGCGCGGCATACTGGGTTCGTTCAGCCGCCGCTGACCCCCTGGCGGGTTACCGATTGACGGCCTGTTAACCGGCCTGCGCCTAGCCTGGACGCCATGATGTCCGGGAAGCGCACGATGCAATTGCGGAAGTGGCTGTGGTTCGGGGCGGCGATCGTGGGGCTGCTGTCCTGCGGCGCGCCGACGCCGGGTTCGGCTGAGGACCTGGGGAAGCGGTTATCCGTTCGTTTTGCGCCCGAGCAGGATTACGGACCCTTCGTCTTTCAGGGCGAGGACGGACAGGTGCGTGGCCTGTCGATCGACATGCTCGACG
Source organism: Alphaproteobacteria bacterium (assembly GCA_021774355.1). Lineage (GTDB taxonomy): Bacteria > Pseudomonadota > Alphaproteobacteria > Zavarziniales > Zavarziniaceae > JAJFJE01. Next base: position 3,432 of record JAJFJE010000104.1, on the reverse strand, counting down.
CCATTGCCGCGCGGGGTGGGTTGCAGATCACGACCTTGCCGCCGAGCAGCCTTGCCGAGATTCTCGATGCCGCAGAACGGGGCGAGGTCGATCTTATCAGTTCCCTGCGCCCGACACCGGAACGGGCGGCGTTCCTCGCCTTCACCCATCCCTATGTCTCGGTGCCGGCGGTCCTGATCCGGCGGGCAGACCAGGATGACGGGCGGCAACTGGCCGATCTGGCCGGTCAGCCCGTGGCGGTTGGCCTTGGCTACGCAGTCGAAGGTTTTGTCCGCACGGCGTTCCCCGAGGTCGACTGGGTGGGCGAGCCGGATGACAGTGCCGCCCTGCGCGACCTGCTTGCCGGCACGGTTGGCGGCGTCGTCGCCGACCTGGCCAGTGTGACCTTTCTGACCAGGCGCCACCATCTCGATCGCCTGCGGGTGGTCGGCGCGGTCGGCTTCAACTATCCGCTCAGCTTTGCCTACGCGAAGAACCGGCCCGACATCGGGCGGGCCCTGGAAGCGGGCCTTGCGGCGCTGGGCGGCCGGGGCCGCGATGCCATTGTCGGTCGCTGGGTGGATCACCAGGATCTCACCTATCGTGACAGCCGGACGGCGGTCATTCTCGAAGTGGCCGGGGGCCTGGTGGCGCTCAGTGCGGGGCTGCTGGCGTTCGGACTGTGGCAAAGGACCAGGCGGCGTGCCGGAGCGTCCTGATCCGCGGCAGGATTTCGGCCCAGCGCCCGAGGCGAACCGGCCGGTCCGGGGACTTGGCCTGCTGCCGCTCCTGGTGTTCGTGGCCGGGCTGTGTTTCGTCCTGTCGCTGGTCGGCGTCTATCTGTCGCGCCAGCCGGGCGCCATCGCCAGCCTGTGGCTGGCCAACGCAGCGGCGGTGGCCGCCATTGCCGGACGCCACCCACGGGAGTGGTTGCCGCTGCTGGCGGCGGCCGGGGGGGCCAATCTCGCGGCCAATCTTCTGGCTGGCGACAGCCTGTCCGTGGCCGCGACGTTTCTGCCCGGAAACCTGTGCCAGATCTTCGTTGGTGTCGGCCTGCTGCATCGCTTCTGCCCACCGGCCTTGCCGGTCGACCGGCCGGAGACGCTGGTACGGGCAGTGTTGCTTGGCGGGATTGTCCCGATTGTGCTCGGGGCCACGCTCGGGGCCGGCCTGCTGAGTGCCGGCGGCTTCGGGTCGATCCCGGATCTCTGGCTGTCATGGGCCCTGGGCAGCGGTATCGGTACGGTTTCACTGCTGCCCTTCGGCCTGCTGGTGGCGGCCCGTGGCGGCCGCGAGATGTTGCGGGAACTGGCGCGGCCCGAGGTGATGGCCGTGGTCGCGGGCGCCCTGGCGGTGACCTTGTGGTCGACCGCATCGGTGCCGTTTCCGTTCGTCTATATTTCCGCCGCGCTGGTCGTCGCCGCCTGGGTCGGCGGGTTCGCCGGGACCGCCCTGGCTAGCCTGTTCTGCTCGGTCGCGGTCAGTGCGCTGATCGCCTGGGGCATCTTCCTGCCGCCGCCGTCGACCGGCGAATTCGGCGTTATCCTGTTCTACCTGCCGCTGGTCCTGGTGGTGGTCGGCCCCTTGCTGCTGGCCGCCAGCCTGGAGACGGTGCGCCGGCAGGTCGGGAAATCCTCGGCCGAGCGCAATCTCATGGCGATCACCCTGAACTCGATCAGCGAGGGGGTCATCACCACCGACACCGAGGGGCGCGTCGCCTATCTCAACCCGGTGGCGGAGACGCTGATGGGTATCGAATGCGATGATGCCCGGGGGCGGGACTTCGAGGCCTGTGTGAAGCTGATCGACGGGGTAACCGGCGCCGCCTTGCCGGATCCCATCAGGCAGTGCCTGGACGGCACCAATGTCGCCGGCCCCACGCGGCTCGCCGCGCTACATCGCCGCCAGGGCGAAGATCTGGCGGTTCAGTTCTCGGTGGCGCCGATCTGCGACGGCGCCGATGCCGTCCTCGGCACCGTGATGGTGCTGCGCGACGAAACCGAGGCCCGGGCGCTGGCCGCGCGCACCGCCTATCTTGTCCATCACGACAGCCTGACCGGCCTGCCCAACCGGATCCTGTTTCAGGACCGGCTGCTCCATGCCTGCCAGACCGGGGAACGCAATGCGGGCCGCTTTGCCGTCATGTTCCTCGATCTCGATCACTTCAAGCACGTCAATGATTCCCTGGGGCACGCCGCCGGCGACGAATTGCTGCGGGCAATGGGGGGACGCCTGACCGGCGTGCTGCGGCAGAGCGACACGGTGTGTCGCCTGGGGGGCGATGAATTCGTCATCCTGCTGGGCGTGCTGAGCCGCAGCGACGATGCCGCCGAGGTGGCGCGCAAGATTCTGCGCGAAGTCTCGCGGCCCTGCCTGGTCGACGGTTCCGAGTTCAACATCTCCGCGACCCTCGGCATCTCGGTCTTTCCGGAGGACGGCAGCGATCCCGATACCTTGATGAAGCACGCCGACGCGGCGATGTACCGGGCCAAGCGGGAGGGCCGCAACCGCTCCCAATTCTTCTCGCGGGTGGTCGACGAGGCGGCCGTCGCGCGGCTCCGGCTGGAAGGCGATATGCGCCGCGCCCTGCTGGGCGGCCAGTTCCGGGTTTTCTACCAGCCTATCGTCGACGGCCTGGGCGGCCGGGCGATCGGGGTCGAGGCTCTGTGCCGCTGGATCGTCGGCGGCCGTGAAAGCCACGGGCCCGATGTCTTCATTCCGATTGCCGAGGAGACCCGGATGATCCTGCCCTTGGGCAGCTTCGTCCTGCGTCAGGCTTGCATGCAACTGCGCAGCTGGGAAGGCACGGCGCTCAGCGGTCTGACCATGTCGGTCAACATATCGACCGTTCAACTGGGCGATCCGACCTTCGTCGAGGTGGTGATCGAGATCTTGCGGTCGACCGGGGTGGCGGGAAGCCGCCTGGTCTTCGAGATTACCGAGTCGGCGCTGACGGCCGATCCCGATGGCGTCGCCGGGGTGCTGATCCGCCTCCGGCGCCTGGGTATCCGGGTCGCGATCGATGATTTCGGCACCGGCTATGCCAATCTCAGCTATCTGAAACGCTTCCCCGTCGACTGCATCAAGATCGATCGCAGTTTCGTCAGCGACCTCGATCACGATGCGGCGGACTGCGAGCTGGTCAAGGTGATCGTCGCCATGGCCCGTAACCTGGGCCTGAAAGTCATCGCCGAAGGGGTCGAGACGGTCGCCCAGGCGACCATCCTCAACGCGCTCCATTGCCCGGCGATGCAGGGCTACCTGTTCGCCAGGCCGGCCGATTCGGCGACGACGCGGCGCTGGCTCGAACGCTATATCGGCGCCGCCCCGTCGGTGGCCGGCGACCTCTCGGCGCTCGCCGAGGGGTGAGCCGGGTCAAGCCACCCGCAGATAGCCCATCATGCCGGTTTCCTGGTGCTCGATGATGTGGCAGTGAAACATCCAGTCGCCCGG
>JAJFJE010000103.1 GCA_021774355.1 Alphaproteobacteria bacterium | reverse complement strand
GGCAGGATGGGCCCGGCGGCAACTGGACCATTTCGCTACGGCCGCTGGATCCGCGCCTGGCCGCGATCATCAGTTCGATCGAGGTCGAGGGTTGCACCGCGGTCTCGACCATCGTGGTCGGCCATCCCGGCGGCGACCGCGACGTGATCCGCTTCGCGCCGGACCGCGCCGCGAAATGACCGAAGGGGCCGGCTTGCGGCGGTGGCCGGGCCTGCTGATGGCGATCATCTTCATCGCCTGCAGCGCCTTCGTGGCCTGGCAGTTTCTGGCGAAAAGCCCCGTCGACACCGACATCCTGTCGCTGCTGCCGGTCGATATCCGCGACCCCGTGGTCGGCGATGCCATCGCGCGGGCGAATTCGGCGGCGTCCGACCGCGTCGTGCTGATGATCGAAGGGGCCACCGCCGACCGCCGCCAGGCCGCCGCCGATGCCCTGTCGCGCGCGCTGGTGGCAACCGGGATGTACCGGCCCGCCACCGACGAGGGCCGCGACCTGTGGTCGTGGCTGTTCGCCTTGCGCGCCGTTCTGCTGTGCCCGGCGGACCGGGCGCTGCTGGCCGCAGGCGGCGGCGCGGCGATCGCCCAGGACGCGCTGCGGCAATGGTACGGCGCGTTCGGCGTGGCCAATTCGGCCCTGCTGCACAGCGATCCGCTGCTGCTGACACCCCGGCTGGTGCAATGTTTCGCGGCCGCCGCAATGGCGCAGGCGCCCAGCCCCCAGGCGGTCATCCTGTCCGGGCGGATCACCGCGTCGGCCTTTCGCCTCGACATCCAGGACACTATTGCCGCGGTGCTCGACCGCTGGCGGAGCACCTGGGGCACCCACGGCCTGAAGCTGAGCCGGGCGGGTGCGGTGTTTCATGCCGCCTATGGCGCCGCCCGCGCCCGCGCCGACATGTCGTTTATCGGCAGCGTCACCATGGTCGCGATTTTGGCTCTGTACCTGGCGATGTTCCGCTCGCTGCGGCCGCCCGTGCTGGCCTTCGTCCTCGTGGTCGGCAGCCTCGCAGCCGGCCTCAGCGCGACCCTGCTGATCTTCGGCCGGGTCCATTTGATGGGCCTGATCTTCGGTTCGGCCCTGACCGGCATGGTGGTCGACTACACCACCTATTTTTTGATCACCGGGATCGGCGCGCCGGATCGAAGCGGGGCCGCCCGGCGCGCGTCCATGTACCGTCCCCTGACCCTGGGCATGGCCACCTCGGTCGGCGCCTTTGCGGCCTTGCTGGCCTTTCCCGTGCCCGCGTTTCGCCAGATCGCGACGTTTGGCGGCGTCGGCCTGATCGCGGCCTGGGCCGGCACAGTCTGGCTGCTGCCGTTGATCGAAGGCCGTCGGTCATCGGCCGGGCCGGCGGCCCGCCTGGTCGAGCGGCTGGCCACCGGCTGCCTGGCGGCTCGGCCACCGCGGGTGTTGGCGCTGCTGGCCGTTCTGGGCGCCGTGGCGCTCCTGGCCGGGGCCCTCTCGCGCGGCCAGACCCTTGACGATATCCGGCAGTTCCAGTCGCCCTCTGCGGCGCTGGCTGCGGAAGAGGGGCAGATTCTGCGGGCCACCCGCTTTGCCCCGGCCGGCACCTTCTTCCTGGTCCGCGGCGCCAGCGCCGCGGCCTGCGCCGCCAATGAGGAACGGCTGCTCGACAGGCTTGCCGCGGCTGGCGCGGACCGCCATGTCCTGCTGGCGGCAAGCTGGCTCGATCCATCGCCCGGCCGCCGCGCGTCGGGCCAGGCCCTGATCGCGGACCGCCTGATCGCGCCGGGCCTGCCCGGCCTGGTCGCCACGCTCGGCGGGGGCAACCCCCAGGCCTATCGCGGTCCCGACGCACACCCGGCCCTGCCCGCCGCCGCCGCCGCCCTGCGCGGACACAGCCATGGCCAGTTCTGGTCGATCGTGCCGCTGACCGGGGCGACGCCGCCCGTGGCGAGCAGTGCCGGTCTTGCCGACCCGGCATGGCAATGGGTCGAGCCGGCCGCCCGTTATTCGGCCCTGCTGGGGCACTACCGCCTGCTCGCCACGGCCGGGCTGGCTGCCGCCGTGGCGACCACGGCGTTGGTCCTGCTGCTGGTCTACCGCCGGCTTGCCGCCCTGGCGATCCTGTTGCCGACGGTGATCGCCCTGGTCGCCACGCCGTCGATCACCGGCCTGCTGGGGCTGCCCTATTCGTTCTTTTCGGCGATGGGCCTGTTCCTGGTCATCGGTGCCGGCGTCGATTATGCGATCTTCCAGTGGGAGCATCCCAGCGAACAGGGCCGGTGGACCCGGGTGGGCATTCTCCTGGCGGCGACCATGACCTGCCTTTCGACCGGGCTTCTGGGACTCAGTTCGGTGCTCCCGGTGTTGAGTTTTGGGATCACGGTCGCCTTAGGTATTCTGCTGTCGCTGGTGCTCTCCCCGCTGGTTCGCGGCCTGGAGAGGGTGCCTGCCGGGGGGCTTTCAGATGGCTGATGTCGTGATCATTGGCGCCGGGCCTGCGGGGGCTGTGGCCGGCGCCATGCTGGCCCGCGCCGGCTGGTCGGTGGAACTGCTCGAGAAGGTCTATTTCCCGCGCTTGTCCATCGGCGAAAGCCTGTTGCCGCAGGCCATGGAATGGCTGGAGGAGGCGGGGCTGCTGCGCGACGTGGTGGAGGCCGGCTTCCAGCACAAAAACGGCGCCACCTTCCGCTGGGGCGAACGGGAAGAGTCCTTCGACTTCCGCCACAAGACCGCGCCGGGCTGGGGCACCACCTATCAGGTCCGGCGCGACCTGTTCGACACGATCCTGGC
>JAJFJE010000102.1 GCA_021774355.1 Alphaproteobacteria bacterium | reverse complement strand
CAGCGGCCCCGCCGCGAGGTGGGAATCCAGGTTGGTATAGGGGTGGATCAGATGGGCGACGTCGCGGGCGGCGAGGGAATTGCCCTGGAGCATGATGCGGTCCTTCGATAACGGATCGCCATCAAACCAAGGCCCGGGCGGCGGGGCAACTACGCCGCCGGGCGGCCCTGGCGCCGCGCCCAGGCGTCGCGGATGGTCCGGGAGGTCTGGCCACTGCCGTCCTCGCGCCAGCCCGGCGGGCCGAACAGGATCGCCAGCCGGCCCCGCAGGCTGGGTGCGGCCCGGACATCCACCGCCAGCGCCAGCCATTCATGGAAGGCGATCTTCAAAGGATTGAAGGTTCCGAGATTCTTGACGATGCCGTAGCGGCACGGCTCTGCCCTGTCCTCCGGGACGAAGCTGCCGAACAGACGGTCCCAGACGATCAGGATCCCGCCGTAATTGGCGTCCAGGTAGCGCGGATTGGTCGCATGATGGACGCGGTGATGGGACGGGGTGTTGAAGATCGCCTCGAGCACCGGCGGCAGGCGGTCGACCGCTTCGGTGTGGATCCAGAACTGGTAGACCAGGCTGACCCCCATCTGGAAGATGATCAGGTCGGGCGGAAAGCCGATCACGGCCAGGGGCAGCCACGGAATCCAGGTCAGGGCCAGGGTGCCGGTCCAGGTCTGCCGCAGGGCGGTCGAGAAATTATAATGCTGGGACGAGTGGTGGTTGACGTGAGCCGCCCACCAGATCCGCCATTCATGGCTCAGCCGGTGGAACCAGTAATAGCAGAAATCGTCGGCGACAAAGATCGCCACGAAGGCCCACCACGGATAGCCGATCTCGAACAGGGCAAAGCGGTGCAGCCAGGTCAGGGCGCCCAGGACGACCCCGGCCATCGCCAGGCCCAGCAGGAAATTGCCCAGGCCCATGGTCAGGCTGGCCGCCGCGTCGCGCGGCTCGTAGGCGACCCGGCCACCCCGGCGCATCAGCCACAGCTCCAACCCGATCGACAGGCCAAAAAGGGGGATCGCCAGGGCAACGGGATCGGGCAGGGTCACGGCAGGGCATCCGGCTGTTTCCCGGACATGCTGCCACAGATATGACAATTTGTCATTTATCTTTCGGCGGCCGCTCCAGGGCCCGCAGCCGTGCCAGCCAGGGCGCGGCATCGTCGCCGGCGGGCAGGCGAAAATGGGCCCGGGCAAAATCGTGAAGGGTAAAGGCCAGCACGCCGCCGGCCAGGGTTGCCCCGGCCACCTCGCCCGGGCCGATCAGCCGGCTGGGCAGCTTGTCGCCGAAGCCGTAGATCAGGCCCAGGCGCGGTGTGCCACCGGCGTCGGTGGCAAGCGCCGCCTGGGCATCCGCCGCCAGCCACACCCGAGCGGCCTCAAAATCCTGCCAGTCCTGGGCCAAACGGAGGCGCACCAGAGCCTCGTCCAGCAGCGCCGGCCGGCGCCGGCCGGCGGCCAGGCGGATCAGCCCGATCAGCATGGCGGTTGCGACGACCGAACCGGCAATCAAAAGCCATGGGTCCACAACGTCACCGGGATTTGCCCAAACCTGCCGGCCGCCACGGTTTCAAACCGGCAGGTCCCAGGCAACAACAAACTGCGGCAGCCCAGACCGGATCGCCCTGCCGGCACCTTGGCGGTCCCGGCATCTGCCGCACCCCTTCGATGCGACCCTCTTGCACGCAATCCAGCCGATCCCCGGCCTATCCTGATGGCGTCGAAGCCGCCGCGCATCGCGGCCGACCCCCCTGGTCTTGCAGGAAACGCCCCCGTAACGACAACGGACGCACCTTATTCATCTCACACGAAGCTGGTTCCAGAGCCGGGTTCGGCCGCGTCATCGTCTGGTATTGCGCTCGACCGCACCAAGCGCCTCGCGGGTATCGACCGTGTTGCGTTCAATCGCACCGAGCTTGTCTCTGATATCCGATTGCAAAGCAAGAATACCAACGGAAAAGCGCAATACAAAAAATCCACCAACCACGATACAAAAATTTATTAGCATGCTGATCAACAGACTTGACGACGATATCGTCTCCTGATCATCAGAGAATTCTGCAAAAATATTTGCCGCAACCAGTAAAAATATCGCAAGCGCGCCGGAAACATAAAAAACCACGGCGCCTTCAGCTTTTTTTGATCTTCCTTTCATGGTGGAAAATCCCCCTGCAGGGCAAATGTTGCACCGCAAAAACATAGGGTAAGACGCGCCTCGGCGTCAATGCATCCAATTTATGGTGGTATTGCACGCCATTCTAGGAGGGCGTGTTTACGGCATACCCGCATGGCCTGCGACCGGCCCGTCGATTGCGCCAGGACCTTCTTACAAGAGGTCGGTCCCGAGGCCGTTCGGTCTACCAGTTATCGATCGGGCCGGGGTCGTAGAGCATGCCGCGGAGCCGCAGTTCGGCAATGATCAGATCCGCGGCCTGTTCGGCGCTGAGCGCCCCGGTATCGAGCCGGATCTCCGGTGCCTCGGGCACCTCATAGACGCTGTCTATGCCCGTGAAATTGCGGATTTCGCCACGCCGCGCCTTGGCATAGAGACCCTTGGCATCACGCGACTCGGCGACCGCCAGCGGGGTGTCGACGAAAATCTCGATGAATTCGCCCTGATCCATCAGGTCGCGGGCCAGCCGCCGTTCGGCCCGGAAGGGCGAGATGAACGAGACCAGCACGATCAGCCCGGCATCGACCATCAGCCTGGAGACCTCGGCGACCCTGCGGATATTTTCCACCCGGTCGGCATCGGTGAAGCCCAGGTCCTTGTTCAGGCCATGGCGGACATTGTCGCCGTCCAGCGCATAGGTGTGGTTGCCCCGGGCATAGAGCTTCTTTTCGACCAGATTGGCGATGGTCGACTTGCCGGCGCCGGACAGGCCGGTGAACCACAGCACGCCGGCGCGCTGGCTCTTCTGCGTGGCGCGCTGGAGCTTGCCGACGTCGAGCGCCTGCCAGTGGATATTCTCCGACCGGCGCAGGGCAAAATGGATCAGGCCGGCACCGACCGTGTTGTTGGTGATGCGGTCGACCAGGATGAAACCGCCGGTATCGGCATTGTCCTGATAGGCGTCGAAGGCCAGCGGCTGGTCGACATGCAGATTGACCACCGCAATCTCGTTGAGCTCCAGCGTCTTGGCCGCCAGATGCTCGAGGGTGTTGACGTTGATCTTGTATTTCGGCTCGGTAATCGTCGCGGTGACGCTCTTGGCGCCCAGCTTGAGCAGATAGGGGCGGCCCGGCAGCATGGCGGCATCGTTCATCCAGACCAGGGTCGCCTCGAACTGGTCGGCGATCGCCGCGGGGGCGTCGGCCCGGGCGAGGATATCGCCCCGGCTGACGTCGACTTCCTCGGTCAGGGTCACGGTGACCGATTGTCCGGCCACGGCCCGGTCGAGATCGCCGTCGAAGGTCACGATGCGGGCAATCGTCGCGTTGCGTCCCGAAGGCAGCACCCGGACGGCATCGCCGACCCGGATGGCACCCGCCGAGATCAGCCCGGCAAAGCCGCGAAAATCGAGATTGGGCCGGTTGACCCACTGCACCGCCATGCGGAACGGCGCCGCCTCCAGGCGGTCGGCCACGGTGACGGACTCGAGATGGGCCATCAGCGTCGGCCCGTCATACCACGGTGTCGCCGGGCTCAAGGCAAGGATGTTGTCGCCCTTGAGCGCCGACATGGGGATCGCCGTGATCTCGGTCAGGCCGATCCGGGCCGCGAACTCCTTGTAATCTTCGAGGATACGATCGAACACCGCCCTGTCGTAACCGACCAGGTCCATCTTGTTGATGGCCAGGACGACCTTGCGGATGCCGATCAGCGAGACCAGGAAACTGTGCCGGCGGGTCTGGGTCAGGACCCCCTTGCGGGCGTCGATCAGGATGACGGCAACGTCGGCGGTGGAGGCGCCGGTGATCATGTTGCGGGTATATTGCTCGTGGCCCGGGGTATCGGCGACGATGAATTTGCGCTTGTCGGTCGAGAAGAAGCGATAAGCGACGTCGATGGTGATGCCCTGTTCGCGCTCGGCCGACAGGCCGTCGACCAGCAGGGCGAAATCGAGCGCACCGCCCTGGGTGCCGATCCGCCGCGAGTCCGCTTCCAGGGCGGCGAGCTGATCCTCGAAGACCATCTTCGATTCGTAGAGCAGCCGGCCGATCAGGGTCGATTTGCCGTCGTCGACCGAGCCGCAGGTGATGAAGCGCAGCAGGCCCTTGGCCTCGTGCGCGCTGAGATAGGCGTCGATATCGGTCGCGATCAGGTCCGAAATGTGGGCCATTTCAGAAATACCCCTCCTGCTTCTTCTTCTCCATCGAGGCCGACTGGTCGTGATCGATCACCCGGCCCTGACGTTCCGATGTCTTGGTCAGGAGCATTTCCTGGATGATCGCCGGCAGGGTGTCGGCCCCGGACTCGACCGCCCCGGTCAGCGGATAGCAGCCCAGGGTGCGGAACCGCACCATCTTGCGCGCCGGCACCTCGCCGGGGGCGAGCGGCATGCGGTCGTCGTCGACCATGATCAGGGCGCCGTCCCGTTCCACTACCGGCCGTTCGGCCGCATAGTAGAGCGGCACGATGGGAATCTTCTCCAGATGGATATATTGCCAGATATCCAGCTCGGTCCAGTTGGACAGGGGAAACACCCGCAGGGATTCGCCCTTGTTCTTGCGCATGTTGTAGAGCCGCCAAAGCTCTGGCCGCTGGTTCTTGGGGTCCCAGCGATGCTGGGCCGAGCGGAACGAGAAGATCCGCTCCTTTGCCCGGCTCTTCTCCTCGTCCCGGCGGGCGCCGCCGAAGGCGGCATCGAAACCATAGTGATCGAGCGCCTGCTTGAGGCCCTGGGTCTTCATGATGTCGGTATGGAGCGTCGAGCCATGGACGAAGGGCGAGATCCCCATGGCCAGGCCCTCGGGATTGCTGTGGACCAGCAGGTCGAGGCCCAGTTCGCGCACCATGCGGTCGCGGAACGCGATCATCTCGCGGAATTTCCAGGTGGTGTCGACATGCAGCAGGGGGAATGGCGGCTTGGCGGGGTAGAACGCCTTCAGGGCCAGATGCAGCATGACCGACGAATCCTTGCCGATCGAATAGAGCATCACCGGGCGCTCGGCCTCGGCGACCACTTCGCGCATGATGTGGATGCTCTCGGCTTCCAGCCGCTGCATTTGATTAAGGCTTGCCATGACCGCTCAAACCCACGGCGGGCGGGCGCGGGACCGCGCCGCCCCCGCCCGACGCGCCATGGCTAGACCGTTTCACCGGCGAACGCAATCCGTAATTTGCAGTTTAAAATGTGGGTATATGAAATAGTACGTCGTAATATTGGTGAAAGTGGCTGCCCGGGATGGTGGCGCCCACTGGAGTCGATCCTCTAGAGTGGTGTCGGCCGCGGCCGAGCGCCGCGCCATTCGGGAAAGGACGGCAACCGCGCCCCATGGACCAGACCTTCCAGATCATCCTGATCGGTGCCTTGCTGGTGCTGTTTGCGATTGTCGCGGGGCGCGTCTCGTCGCGCCTGGGGGCGCCGGTCCTCCTGGTCTTTCTGGGGCTCGGCATGCTCGCCGGCGAGGACGGCCTGGGCCTGCGTTACGACGACGCCTCGGGGGCCTTTTTCGTCTGCTCCGTGGCCCTGGCCGTAATCCTGTTCGATGGCGGCTTGCGGACCCAGTTGTCGACCATCAGACTGGCCGGCGCCCCGGCCCTGACGCTCGCCACCCTGGGCGTGGTCGTGACCGCCGGGGTCGTTGCCCTGGCCGCCTGGGCGGTGTTCGACAACACCCCGGTCCGGGCATTTCTGATCGGCGCCATCGTGGCCTCGACCGATGCCGCCGCGGTGTTCTTCCTGCTGCGTCTCCAGAAGCTGGAAATCGCCCGCCGGGTCACCGCCACCCTGGAAGTCGAGTCCGGTCTCAACGATCCGATGGCCATCTTCCTGACCCTGTCGGCGGTCGCCCTGCTCAAGCTGGGCGGGGCCCATGCCGATTTGGATGTGCTGGTGGCGCTGCGCGACCTGACCATCCAGATGGGCGGCGGGGCCCTGATCGGCCTGGCGGGGGGCCGCGCCCTGGTCTGGCTGGTCAACCGCCTGGAGATCGAGGCCGGCCTCTATCCGGTGCTGGTGGTGGTCGCCTGCCTGGCCCTGTTCGCCGGGGCCCAGCTGATTCATGCCTCGGGCTTCCTGGCGGTCTATCTGGCCGGACTGACCCTGGGCAATAACCGCCACCGGGGCAGCCAGCTGATCCTGCGCTTCCATGACGGCCTCGCCTGGCTGGCCCAGATCGCCATGCTGGTGATTCTGGGGCTCCTGGTGAACCCCGAGCGGCTGATCCCGGTGCTGCTTCCGGCCACCGTCATCGCCCTGGTTCTGGTTTTCGTGGCGCGGCCGGTGGCGGTGTTCTTGTGCCTGTGGCCGTTCCGCTTCACCGCCCGGGAAAAGGCCTTTGCCGCCTGGGTCGGCCTGCGCGGTGCGGTGCCGATCTATCTTGCCCTGCCGGCCCTCCTGGAGAAGCTGCCCGAGGCTCATGCCGTGTTCGGCATTGCCTTTGTCGTCGTGCTGGTTTCCCTGGCGCTGCAAGGCTGGACCGTGGCACCGGTTGCCCGCTTTCTGAACCTCGCCTTGCCGCCCCGCCCCGAGGCCGCCGTCCGGCGGGACGTCGACGTGCCGGTGGGCGCCGACCGGGACATTGTCGGCTATACGGTGATGCCGGGCTCGATCGCGGTGACCCGGAACATGGCCGAACTGACCCTGCCGCCCGGGGCCCGTATTCTGGCCATTCTGCGCCAGGGCGTGGTGGTCGAGGGCGGCAGCACCACGCCCCTGCAGCCGCGCGACTATGTCCTGATCGTGGTCGATCCCGAGGGCATTCACGCACTCGACCGGATCTTTGCGCCGCGGCCGCGGCGCGGCCGGGATGCCGGCCTGGCGGCGATCGGCGAATTCATGGTCGACGGCCGCCAGAAGATCGGCGATCTGGGCCGGCTTTACGGCCTGGAGGTCAAGCCCGAGCACGCCCAGATGACCATTGCCCAGGTGATCGGCGCGGAATTCTCGGGTCACCCGGTGGTCGGCGACCGCATCACCTATGGTCCTGTCGAACTGGTAGTACGCACCCAGGACGATGACGGGGCGATTGTCGGCGTGGGGCTGGAACTGGAACCCGAGGCCGATCGCCCGACCCTGGCCCGGCTGATCGGCGCCCGCGGCATGCGCCTGATCGAGCCCGTCCGCAGCCGGCTGGTTCGGCTTGCCCGGCGGCGACGCAAGGCCTAGAACCCATCGGGCAGGGGGCACCGATGGTCACGATCTATTTCATCCAGGACGGACGATTGGAGCGGGCACCCTGGCGCCTCGGCGCGCCGCTGCCCGAGCGCGCGGTCTGGGCCGATCTGTTCCGCCCGACCGCCGAGGAAGAGCTGGCCTTCGAGCAGACCGCGGGGCTGGATCTGCCGACCCAGGCCAAGATGCGCGAGATCGAGGCGTCGAGCCGGCTCTACGAGGAGAACGGCGCACGCTTCATGACCGCAACCGTGATGAGCAAGGCGGAGACCCCGGCGGTCGAGGCCGAGGCCATCACCTTCGTGCTGGCCAACCGCATCCTGGTCACGCTGCGCTATACCGACCCCCTGGCCTTTTCCATCTACGCCTCGCGGGCGCTCAAGAACACCA
>JAJFJE010000101.1 GCA_021774355.1 Alphaproteobacteria bacterium | reverse complement strand
TCGCCCGCCGCCACCATGCGCCCATAGAGCCGGAACAGGGCGTCCAGTTCGCGTCGTTCGAAAAACACCCGCCGTACCAGGCCGTTGCTCCGATCTGTCCCCAGGGTTGCGCCCGGTTGGTCCATCCAGCCCGATCCCCCTTATCGTTCCGTCATATTCTTCGCCGGCCAGGGCACCCCTCACAAGAAAAAAGGCGGCACGGCGATGCTTCGCAACTTTGCCGCAATTCGGCCCGATGCCCGCCCAACTCCGCCGTCACAGTCGCTTTCGTTGGTTCGCCGGACCCGAAACGCCGTGGCGGTGTATCCCCCCGCAGCCCCCAGCGGCACCGCTGCGGCTCGGGTCCGGACCAACCCTTCCTGGACGCCCCCGGAGCCCCCTCCCGGGGGCGTCCTTATTTTTCCGCCGCCGGCAGGGCGCGACCGGCATGGGGTGCGCGCCACGAAATCGCCCCAATTCGGCCCCTTACCCGCCTCAGTCCGGGAACAGTTTGATCACGTTGGTCCTCGAGCCAATGGTTCGCCGTCGTGGCGGGATACCCCCAGCCCCAGCCCCTTCCTGCCGCGGCGGCGAACCACCTTCCCCTCTGCCACCGCCCCGCCGCCAATGACCGATGCGTCATCCCTCATCGTGCAAACATGAGAGGCGCCGGGTATCCGGCCGGCTTGATCGGCGTCCGATCCCTCACTAGGGTGGCGCGCCGTGGTGTTTCCAGTGGCGTTGCCTAACGAGAGGTCCCCAGCGGGATGATCGAAATCGAGAGACTGACGAAGCGCTTCGGCGCGCTGACCGCGGTGGACGGGGTCAGCTTCAACGTCAGCAAGGGCGAGGTGGTCGGCTTTCTCGGCCCCAATGGCGCCGGCAAGTCCACCACCATGAAGATGGCCGCCGGCTTCCTGACACCCAGCGAAGGCCGCTGTTCGATCGCCGGCCACGACGTCGAACGCGAGCCGCTGGCCGCCAAGGCGGCACTCGGCTATCTGGCCGAGGGCGCGCCGGCCTATGGCGACATGACCCCCCGGGCGTTCCTGGCCTTCATCGCCCGGGCCCGGGCGATCGGCCGGGCCCGGGCCACCCGCCTGATCGACGCCGCCGTCGCCCAGGTCGAGATCGAAGGGGTCCTGGAGCAGCCCATCGAAACCCTGTCCAAGGGCTTCAAGCGCCGGGTCGGCCTGGCGGCCGCGATCCTCCACGACCCGCCCTGCCTCATCCTCGACGAGCCGACCGACGGCCTCGACCCCAACCAGAAGCACGAAGTCCGCAACCTGATCCGGCGCATGGCGTCGAGCAAGGCGATCATCCTGTCGACCCACATCCTGGAAGAGGTCGACGCGGTGTGCAGCCGGGCCCTGATCATCGACCGCGGCAAGGTTGTCGCCGACGGCACGCCTGAGGCCCTGGCCGCCCGGGCCGAGGGCGGCCGTCTGGAGGAATTGTTCCGTCGCCTGACCACCCGCGACGCCGAGAGGATCCGGGCATGAACGCGCTCCTGACCGTCTTCCGGCGCGAGTTCGCCGCCTATTTCGCGACCCCGCTGGCCACCGTCGTAATCATCGTGTTCCTGGCGATGGTCGGCATCTTTACCTTCTATGTCGGCGACTTCTTCGGCCAGGGCCAGGCCGACCTCAACGCCTTCTTCACCTATCATCCCTGGCTCTATCTGTTCCTGGTGCCGGCCATCGCCATGCGCCTGTGGGCGGACGAGCGCAAGAGCGGGACGATCGAGCTGCTGCTTACCCTGCCCATGCCGCTATGGGCCGTGGTGGTCGGCAAGTTCCTGGCCGGCTGGGCCTTCATCGCCGTCGCCCTGGCCCTCACCTTCCCGCTGTGGCTCACCGTCACCTATCTGGGCGAGCCCGATCACGGCATGATCGCTGCCGGTTACCTCGGCTCGCTGCTGATGGCCGGCGGCTATCTGGCGATCGGCGCCTGCCTGTCCGCGGCGACCCGTAACCAGGTAATTGCTTTCGTTACCACAGCGGTGGTCTGCTTCCTGTTCACGGTATCGGGCGAGTCGATCGTTCTCGACTCGGTGTCGGGCTGGGCCCCCAAGGCCCTGGTCGATACCATCGCCTCGTTCAGCTTCATCACCCATTTCACCGGCCTGTCCGGCGGCCTGGTCGAGGCCCGGGACCTGGTCTTCTTCACCAGCCTGATCGTCACCGCGCTGACCGCCAACGCGATTGTCGTCGAACTGAAGAAGGCGGGCTGACCGATGAGAGAGAACCGCATCTACGGCGTCGCCGCGCTTGCCGTCATCCTGGTCCTGTTCGTCCTGGTCAATCTGATCGCCAACCTGACCCTGTCGGGGGTCAAGGTCGACCTGACCGAGCGCCACCTGTTCACCCTGGCCAAGGGCACCCGGGCGACCCTGGCCAAGCTCGACGAGCCGGTCACCTTCCGCCTGTTCTATTCGGTCGGACTGGCCAACCGCTATCCGGCGGTGCGCAGCTTTGGCAGCCGCATCACCGATCTGCTGGAATCCTTCCGGCAGGCGTCGGGTGGCAAGCTGCGGGTCGAGATCGTCGACCCCGCGCCCTTTTCCGAGGCCGAGGACGAGGCGGTCGCGGCCGGCGTCCGGGGCAGCGACACCGGCGGCGGCGAACGCTTCTATCTGGGGCTGGTGGGCAGCGGCCCGTTGGGCGCGCGCCAGGTGATCCCGGCGATCACCGGCGACCGCGAGCCCCTGCTGGAATATGACCTGGCCAAGCTGGTGGTCACCCTGACCGCCGAACGCAAGCCGAAGCTGGGCATCATCTCGTCCCTGCCCATGGCGACCGGTCCGGGCGGTCCGATCATGCTGGCCCAGGGCCGCTCGCGGCCCTATGCCATCTACAGCCAGCTGCGCGGCAGCTTCGACGTCGCCATGCTGGACGACAAATTCACCGAGATCCCCGCCGACATCGACGTGCTGATGATCGCCGACCCCAATCCGATGACGGCGCAGCAGCTCTATGCGGTCGACCAGTTCGT
>JAJFJE010000011.1 GCA_021774355.1 Alphaproteobacteria bacterium | reverse complement strand
GCCGCGCTTTCGCGCCGCTGCCGGCCGGCCGCGGTGCTACCCCTGGTGGGGGGTGTGAACCACCTGCTGGCGCCCCCGCACGACCTGCTCGAACTGCGCCAGCGCTTCGTCTCCGATGCCGCCCATCAGCTGCGCACACCGGTTACCGCCTTGATGCTGCAGATGGAAAACCTGAAACATGCAGGCCCTGGCGCGGAACGCGCGGCGTGGCTGGCGGAAATGGAGCGCGGCCTGAGGCGGATGTCCGGGCTGCTCGCCCAGTTGCTCAAGCTGGCCCGGGCCGATGCGCCCGTTGCGACGGTGCCGCCGCTGCAGCCGATCGGCGAGGTGGTGCGCGAGGCGATCGCCGATCTGCTGCCGGTGGCGGGCGAGCGCCAGGTCGATCTCGGTCTGGTGGCCGACCTGGTGGCCGAGATCCGCGGCGAGCGCAGCGACCTGGTCATGATGATCGGCAATCTGCTGGACAATGCCCTGCGCCACACACCCGCCGGAGGGCAGGTCGATCTGGCCCTCGGCGTGGTCGACGACCAGATTGTGCTGGAGATCGCCGACACCGGCCCCGGCCTTCCCGAAGCGGCCCTGCCGCTGGTGTTCGACCGCTTTTATCGCCACGCTCCGGGTGCCGAAGGTACCGGCCTGGGTCTCGCCATCGTCCGCTCGATTGCCCAGCGGATCGGCGCGACGGTCACCTTGGCGAACCGTCCCGACCGGTCGGGCCTGCTGGCCCGGGTGGTGTTTCCCTCGGTCGGCGCGCCTGCCGTGTCACCACCGACCGGCGGGACCGTTCACTTCTGACGCATGGCGATCACCCGCCGCAGCAGGGGATCGGGCACCACCGGCTGGCCGGCGCCGGTACCGGTCGCGACGGCCGCCAGGACCGCCTTCAGCACGGCGACGCTGGCCGGCTTGGCCGGTCGGGCCATGACCGCGTCGAGCATAGCGAGGGCCTCGCCCTGATGGCCGTCGAGGAAGAGCGCCAGGGCGAGGTTATTGGCGATCGCGGGGTCTGTCGGGGCCTGGTCCCGGGCCCGGGACAGGGTGGCGACCGCCGCCCCGAACTTGCCCTGCAGTGCCTGGGCGACGCCCAGGCCGTTGAGCGCCCCGAGATCCGTCCCGTGGTTGGCGAGGACGCCGTGGAAGACCTGCTCGGCCTCGGCGCCGCGGTCGGCGGCCAGCAGGCTGCGGCCGAACAGCATGGCGCCGGCGCGCTCGCCCGGCGTGGTGGCGGCGGCCACGGCGGCGGCGGCGACGGCCTGGTCGTAGGCCCCCGCCTGATAGGCGGCCAGGGCCTTGCCAGCGGTATCGCCGGACTGGGCGCCGGCGACCCGGTCGGCCGCGGGGCCGGGCATGACGGCCGGCCCCAGGGGGGCGGTGGCCGCGGGCGGCCCCAGGGTGGCGGTGGCCGCGGGCGGCGGCGCCATCTCGGCGCAGGCGGCGAGGGCCAGGGCGGCGGCGAGAACGAGGCCGTGGGATCGGATCAATCGGAACGTCATCGAGGTCTCCTGCGCTGGGTGCTGGCCAGCAGGGGCATTTATCCCACCCTACGGGGCCGCTCCTTGCCGAATGCTTAACCATTCGGTGCTGCGATGAGGCCATGTCTATGTTCCGCAGACCTTGGGCGGGGCTGGTTCGGGACCGCCGGATCCTGCCCCCGGTGACCGGGCGGCAGTCGCTGATCGCCCTGGCTCTGCTCATCGTGCTGGCCGCCGACCTGCTGTTGCTGGTGTTCCACGAGGCGTCCCGCCGCCTGGCCGCCCTCGAGGCCGATTTCGCGGCCGGCGTCCTGACCGAGCGGCTGGACCATGACGGCGAGCACCAGTTGGCGGCCACGGTCGACTATGCCTGGTGGGACGAGGCCGTCGCGCATCTGGTGGGCGGCCTCGACCCGGACTGGGCCGCGGCCAATCTGGGGGCCTATCTGCGCCGGCGGGCGGCGGTCGACGGCGTCGCCGTGGTCAGGCCGGACGGCCGCCTGGCCTATGGCGACGGCGCTGTCGCCGACGCGCTCGGCGCCCGGGCCCTGCACCTGCTGGCCCGGCCGATGGCGCCGCACAGCGATGGCGGCCCGCCCCGGACCTTGTTCTATGACTGGATCGGGCCCCAGGCGGTCGCGGTCAGCGCCGTCCGCATCGATCGCTTCGACAGCCCGGGCGCTGCCACCGGCGACGGCAGCGTGCTGGTCCTGGTCCGCCGGCTCGACAACACCTATCTGGGCCCGATTGCCGGTCGCCTGCGCATGTCCGGCCTTCATGCCGTCCGCGGCGCCGCGCCGGACAGTCTGGCGCTGCCCGATCCGGACGGCACGTCGGCGGTCGCCATGGTCTGGGTCGCCGATGGCCACTTCCCCTCGTTCACCGACAGTCTGGCGCCGGTGGTGATCCTGGTTGCCACGATCGGCCTGCTGCTGGCCGCGGGGATCGGGCTGGCGACCCAGCGCATGGCGCGCCACGCGGCCAGCCTGTCGCAACGCCTGGCGGCCATTTTCGACACCATCGACGAGGCGGTTCTGACGACCGACGAGACCGGCCGCGTCGATCTTGCCAATCCCGCGGCGGCCCGCCTGTTCGGCCGCCCGCCTTCGGCCCTGTCCGGCTGCGC
Organism: Alphaproteobacteria bacterium; assembly: GCA_021774355.1. Classification (GTDB taxonomy): domain Bacteria; phylum Pseudomonadota; class Alphaproteobacteria; order Zavarziniales; family Zavarziniaceae; genus JAJFJE01. Next base: position 10,159 of record JAJFJE010000011.1, on the reverse strand, counting down.
CGTCGAGGATCTGCTGCATTGGCGGGACGGCCGGCCCGCGACCATCGAGTCGATCATCGGCGGCCAGCGCCGCCGCCATGTCGACCTGGCGGCGGCGACCCCGGAGGGCCGGGTCGCGCTGCTTGCGGCGTCGCTCAGCCGGCCCTATGCCGACCACGCCCTGCGCTATGCCCTGGTCCTGCGCGACGTCAGCGAAAGCGAACGGATCGGCGCCAGCCGCGTGCTGCTGCGCGAGGAATTGCGGGCCACCCGCGAGTTGCAGGGGATCGCCATCCTGGCCCGTTCGATCGCCCACGACCTGCGCAATGTTCTGGGGCTGATCCTCGGTTCGGCGGTCATGGTGCTGGACGAGGAGGCCGACGCGGTCAGCCGGCGGGGCGATGCCGAGCAGATCATCAGGGCGGCGGAGCGCGCCTGCGACATGATCCCCCGGCTGCTCACCCTGGGGCTGGCGCCGCCGCCCGATCACCAGCCGGTCCAGCTCGACCTCAACCTGCTGATCGACGAGACGGCCAAGAGTTTCGGCCCCCATCTGCCGCCAGGCATCCGCCTGACCGCGCGCAGCGCCCCGGGGGCCCTGACGCTCTGCGTCGACAAGGCGGCGTTGTTCCAGATCCTGCTTAATCTCTGCCTCAACGCCGTCGAGGCGATGACCGGGCGCAGCGGTTGCGTCACCCTCGAAACCAGCGCCGCCGTGCCCGACGACGTCGCCCTGGGCGCCACCCGGACGGTCGGCATCCTGCCGGCCGAGCCGCGGGTGATGTTCGGGGTTCTGGACGCCGGCCCCGGCCTGACCCCGGACCGCCTGGCCGGGCTGTTCACGCCGCTGCGCAGCACGGGCGGCCACGCCCTCGGTCTCGGACTGGCGGTGGTCGCCCGCCTGGTCGATCGCCTGGGCGGCGCCCTGATCGTCTATACGCTGGAAGGCTTCGGCAGCCGCTTCGACGTGGTGTTGCCGTGCCTGCCGCCGCCGGCCCCTGCTCAGGACGACATCGACGGCGTGAACATGTAGCCGCCATTGCGGATCGTCTTGATCACCGTCGGTTCGGCCGGGCTGCGTTCGATCTTCTGGCGCAGGCGGCGGATCATCATGTCGATCGAGCGGTCGAAGGGGTCGACCGCGCCGCGACGGGTCAGGTCCAGCAACTGGTCGCGGCTGAGCACCCGGTTGGGGTGGTCGATCAAGGCTTTCAGCAGGTCGAACTCGCCCGGCGTCAGGACCGCGAAGCCGCCGTCGCTACTGGTCAGTTCGCGGGTATCCAGGTCGAGGGTCCAGCGGTCGAAGCCGGTGGCCCGGCCACCCGGGCGCCGCTGTGCCGGCCCCGCCTGGCGCCGCCGCAAGACGCTGCGGGCCCGGGCGACCAGTTCCCGGGGGTCGAACGGCTTGACCACGAAATCGTCGGCGCCGACTTCGAGGGCGGCGATCCGGTCGGACGGGTCGCCCAGGCCGCTGATCAGGATGATGCCGGGATCGCCGGCGCCGCGCAGGCTCTCGATCAGGCTGATGCCGTCGGTATCGGGCAGGCACAGATCGACGATGGCCAGGTCGACCGGCCCGCTGGCCAGGGAAGCCGCGGCTTCGCGGCCGCTCCCCGCATGGCGCGCGGCATAGCCGTAGCGGACGAACAGGCGCTCCAGGAGCGCGCAAATCTCCGGGTCGTCATCGACGATCAGAATCCGGCGCTGCTCCATGATCGATCTCCCGGCCATTCCATGCCGTTTCCGGTCCGCCGTCCAACAGACGGCCCGGGCACCGGCAGGCGGTTCTATGCTCCAGGCAGCCGACAGGCGATCCCGATGGTCTCCGCGCTCAGGGCAACATATCGAAATGACCGAATGATTAACGGCTGTCATAAATGCCACGGGCGTGACGCCGGGCGGTATCGGTCCGGTGACCAAATGGACATCCGGCGGTGACCGGGGGCCGCTAGGCTGACCCTGAAGCCATTCCCGGCACGAGGTCCTCATGTCCCTGGTCACCGAACTCCGTTGCAGCCTGCGCCGCCTGGCGACGGCCCGGCGTGGTTCGGTCTCGGTCTATGCGGCGCTGGCCCTGACCCTGGGCCTGGGCGGGGGGGCGGTCGCCATCGATATCGGCCGGGTCGAGCTGCTGCGCACCCAGCTTCAGGCCCGTGCCGACGCCGGCGCGACGGCGGCCGCCTCCGCCCTGGACGGGCGCAACGGGGCGCGCCAGCGGGCCACCCAACTGGCCACCGGCGCGGTCGTCAAGTCGAGCAAGGTCCCCGCCGACCAGGCGGCGCTGGTGGTTTCGGCGGTCAATTTCTACAGCCGCATGGTCCCGGCCAAGGTCGCCGCCGAAAGCGACCAGGATGCGGTCTATGCCGAAGTGATCGTGCAGGACCGCCGGGTCCAGTTCCTGTTTACCCCGGTCCTGGCGCTGATCGGCGGGCAGGCCGTCCACGAACGCTGGATGGGGGCCCGTTCCACGGCCGAACTGGCCCTGGCGCTGTGCAAGGCGCCGCCGATGATGATCTGCGACCCTGAGGAGGGCGGCGGCCCCGACCTGGTCGATCCCGCCGCGGCCGGGCGCCAGCTCTATATCAAGAACCCCAAGGTTGGCGGCGGCACCGTGGCGCCCGGCAATTTCGGCCTGCTGGCACCCGCCGACGGCGACGAGGGGGCCCAGGCGGTGTTCGAGGCCCTGGCGGCGGTGGAACCGGAGGGTTGCTACAGCACGCTGGTGGAGACCGAGACCGGGTCCAAGACGGTCAAGGTCGAGAAGGGCATAAACGGCCGCTTCGACACCGAAAACACCGCCGGGCCGGCGGCCCCCAACGTCATCGCCTATCCGCGCGATCTCAAGATTTTGGCGGGGCTCGCCCTGATCGGGGACGGCGACTGGGATCGTGCCGGCTATTGGCTGGCCCGCCATGGCGGGGTCTTGCCCAGCGCCCTGAGCGGGGCGACCCGCTACCAGGTCTATCTCTACGAACTGGGCCTCAGCTACGCCAGACGGGGGACCGAGACCTTTTACCCGGTGCCCGGCGACCTGCCCGCGGGCGCGACAATTGTCAGCCCCGTGTCCCCGACCATTCCGCACAGCCTGATCGCCCCCAACGATCCGTTCCAGGACGGCCAGCCGTCGGGGACCGCCGCCTCGAACGGTCCCGCCCGCCGGCTGATGGTGGTGCCCCTGATGCGCTGCATGGCGGACGAAATCCACGGCAAGGGGACTTATTCGACCCATGGCCGCTATGTCGAAGTGTTCCTCACCGAGCCGGCGGAATCGACTCCCACCTCGGCCATCCTGGTCGAAGTGGTCCGTGCCATCACGCTCGGCAACAGCGCCGACCTGCATGCCTATGCGCGCGTTGTTGAATAGGCTCCGCGACGATGTCCGCGGCATTGCCGCGCTGGAGTTCGCGGTCGCCCTGCCCCTGTTCCTGATGGTCAGCGCCGGGCTGGTCGATGTCGGCCGCGGCCTCAGCCATGCGGCGGGGGTCGAACGCGGCCTGCGCGCCGCCGCCGCCCTGGCGGCGCAATTGCCGCTGCCGCTCAGCGCGGCCAGCCAGGCCCTGCTGACCAACATCGCCAAGACCGGCGAACCGACCGGGACGGCGCCCCTGCTGGCCAGCGGCTGGGCCGAGCCCGGAGCCGCCCTGACCATCGAGGTGGTGGGTCGGACCGTGGCCGGCAGCCCGGTGACCGTGATCCGCCTGACCGCCTCGGTGCCCCTGGTGCCCCTGGTGCCCGGCTGGTCCGGAGCGATCGGCCTGACCGGCGCCAAGGTTTCGACGGTCGAGGAGGCGCTCCATGTCGATGATTGAGCTGGTCCGCCGCTGGCGGGCCGACCGCCGGGGCGCAACCGCCCTCGAATTTGCCCTGGTCTTGCCGTTTCTTCTGGGGGTCAGCTTCGCCACAATCGATTTCGGCCTGGGCACCTTCGAGCGTCACCGCCTGAACGAAGCCGCCCGCCGGGCCGCCCGGGCGGCCATCCTGATGCCGCCGCTGATCCCCGCCGGGGTCCTGACCGATGCCGGAACCCGGTGCACCGGTACCGCCAATGGCAGCGTGACCTGCGCCGGGGGCACCGCCGCCAGCTTCGCGACCATCCTGGCGGCGGCGCGAAGCATCGCGCCCCGGCTCGCGGCCACCGAGATCAGCGTGGTCTATCGCCGCTCTGGCGTCGCTTCCGCCCTGCCCGCGGCCTTCCGCCCGCCGATCGTGATGGTGACCGTCACGCCCTCGACGACCATGGCCTTCGGCCTGCTCGGCCGGTTGCCGGGCATGCCCGGCGGCGCCACCCTGGGGGCCTCGTCGGCGCCGGCCCTGGGGCGGGCCTGGGAACCCGCGGATTAGCCCGTCATGGCCTGGCGGCTCAGCGGGTGGCCGGCGGCGCCGGCTGTTTCCGAAGGCCGGCGATCAGCGCCATCGCCTCGCCGCGGCGCGCCCGATAGGGCTGGGCCAGCGGGCTCTTGCCCAACGCGCCCAGGGTCGCACTCGCCTGGTCGATCTGCGCCAGCGCCCGTTCCGCCTGGGCCAGGTCGCTGCGGTCCTGCGCCAGGTCCAGGCGGGCCAGCCCCTGGCCACCGATCGCCCGGGCCCAGTCCGCCGGTGCCCGGTGCGGCCCCAGGATCGCGAGGGCCGCGTCGAAGCGGGCGACGGCGTCGGCCAGCTGCGCCCGGTCATGCTCGCGCTCGCCGATCAGGGTCAGGCTGTGGGCAAGGTTGCTGGTGGTGATCGCCCAGTCGACCGGGACCCGGTCCCGGCGGCGTTCCTCCAGGGCGGCCTGGAAGGCGGCGACCGCTTCGACCAGACGGCCGGTCCCTGGCTCGGCGCGGCCCAGGGCGTGCAGGGCCAGGCCCAGATGGTTCTGCAGGGATGCCCAGTTCATCGGGGTGCGGTCGCGCGGCGTCTGGCCCAGGATCCGTTTCAGGGCGGTGACCCGGTCCGCCAGGATCTGCATCGCCTGGGCCCGGCCGGCCGCGTGCGGGGCGCTTGCGGGCAGGGCCGCCGCCAGCACGGCACAGACCGCAACGATCCCAAGCCATCGCCTCACCTGGCCGCCAGCCGGTCGCGAAGGGTCCGGGCCTCCGCAAGGTGCCGGCCCATGATGTCGGCGAGGAAGGGGCGCTGCAGGTCGTGCAGGGTCGCCCCCGCCGCCGCCAGCTGGGCGACCGCCCGGGCCGCCAGTTCGGCGTCCTGCGTCGCGTCGGCCAGGCGCATCATCGCCACCGCCTGCCGGCCGCGGGACGCCGCCGCGCCTCTTGGGTCGGCCTGCCGTGCTTCCGCCGCCAGGGACTCGTCGAACACCGCGATGGCCGCGCGCAACTGCGCGCTGTCCCCGGTCTGGACCGCCAGCGCGGCCATGGCGTCGCCGAGACTGTCCTGGACATTGGCGCGTTCCGCCGCCCGGCTCGGTTCCAGCGCATCGAGTGCCAGATGGCACCGCCGGACGGCGTCCGCCAGGCGCGCCGGGTCGTGCTGCGCCTGTCCCAGATTGCGCAGAACGACGCAGAGATTGTTCTGCATGGTCGGCCAGTCCGCGCTCCGGCCGTTCCGCTCGTCCTGTTCGAGCAAGGTTTCGAAGATCTGCAGGGCCTCGCTGGTGGCCGTCGACCCGACCTGCCGTTCGCCCAGGGCCTGGAGGGCGTAGCCCAGTTCGAAGCGGGCATTCCGCCAGGCGTCGCTGTCCTCGGGAAACACCTCCAGGGCGGCCCGGAACGTGTCGACCGCATCCTCGAAATGCCGGATTCCCGCTTCCCGCTCGCCCAGGCGCAGCAGGATCCGGGCCAGATCGAACTGGCCCTCCGCCCAGGCCTGCGGCTGGTCCCGACGGTCGTGCTGGTCGACCACAGCCTGGGCGGCCATGGCCGCGACCGTGAGCTTGCCGGGGTCTTCGACCAGGCTGTCGCTGTCGAGCAGGACCAGGACCAGACGGCGCTGGGTGATCAGCCATTCGGCCGGAGTTCGCCGCCGGTCGTATTCGCCCAGCGCCATGCGAAAAGCGATGGCCGCGTCGTCGAGCCGGCCGGCGCTGTCCGTGGTGTCGCCGATCGCCCACAGGGTGACACCCAGCCGCGCCTGCAGGGAGGCCCAGGCCAGCGGCACCCGGTCCCGGCGTTGCGATTCCATCGCGGCATGATAGGCGACCGCTGCCTGTTCCAGGCGCTGCAGGTCCTTCCGATTGGCACCCAGGAAGCGCAGCGCATCCGCCAGGTGGCCCTGGGTCGCGCCCCAGGCCTCGGGATAGCGCTCGCGGGTACGGACCTCCAGGGCGTTGGTGAAAGCCTCGATCGCCTCGGTCAGGCGGGCGGCGTCGTTTTCGGCCGCCCCCAATTGGAGTTGCAGCAGGCCGAAACCGTCCTCGACCGCGGCCCATCGCACAGGATTGGCCGTGCGGCTGACGGTCAGCCGCGACAGCCGCATGATCGCGATCTGGATATGCAGCAGGTCGTGCCCCGCGGCGGCCGGCGGCGCGCTCGGGGCCGGGCCGTCGGCGGCGGCGGCCGGCGGTTCTTCGGCGCGGGCGGCCGGCCCGGCAAGGCCCAGGGCGCCGGCCAGCGCCACACCGGATGCCGCCAGGGCCAGCCAGTCTCGGGTGGTCTTCAGGGTCATGGCGATGGGGTTCCGCACCGTTGGCAAGCCATCGGAACAGCATCCGCGGTCGCCTGCCCGACCGCAACGCCGACGTCACGGGGCGGTGACAAGACCGCTACAAACCGCCCCGGACGGTGACCGTATTCCCATATGAATATTCCCATACTGGGTCAAACTATCTTCGTATCCGGGCGATAGGCCCAAATTCGGAGGACATCATGACCCAGTTTGTTCATCTGCTCGACCGCCTCGCCCGTGACCGCCGTGGCGCCACCGCCATTGAATATGGCCTGATCGCGGCACTCATCGCCGTTGCCGCCATCGGTGGCATGTCCGCGCTGGGCACCGACCTGGGCGCCCTGTTCACCTCGATCGGCGGCAATCTCTAGGCCGCGGCCACGGCCGCCGGTGGCGTCATGGAGTCCGCGATCAACGTCGCAATTCTCGGCCTGGCCCTGGCTGCCGCCGCGAGCGACCTCCACCGGCGCGAAATCCCCGACAGCCTGTCGCTGGTCCTTGCCCTGATCGGCGTCGCCCGTCTTGCCGCGGGCGGCGCCGACTGGGCCGCCACCGCACTTCTTGCCATGGCGGTGTTCGCCGCCGGCCTGATGCTGTTCGCCCGCGGCCTGATCGGCGGCGGCGACGTCAAGCTCCTGACGGCCCTGGCCCTTGCCCTGGGTCCCGCACCCTTTCCCCTGTTTCTCCTGGTCACCGCGGTCGCCGGCGGGGTCGTTGCCCTGGCCCTGGCGATCCGCCTGCGCCTCGTCCCCGCCGCCGGCACCGCCGCCGTGCCTTTCGCGGTCGCCATCGCGGCCGGGGTGGCGGTGGTCACGGCGATGCCCGCCCCCGTGCTGGGAAGCTGACGCCATGACCCGCGCCGGCCTGTTCGTCGCCCTTGTCGCCCTCGGTGTCGCCACCGGCACCGGCTTCATGGTGCGCAACTGGCTGGCCCGCGAGCAGGCGGCCAATCTGGCGGCCTCGGTGGCCGATACCATGCCGGGTTACACCGTGGTCGTGGCCGCCGAGCAGACCCGCGTCCTGACCGCGGCCCAGCGGCTGCCGGCCGGGACCCTGCTGCGCCCCGACCACCTGAAATGGCAGCCCTGGCCCGAAGCCGGCCTGGCCCCGGGCTTCGTCCGCGACCACGGCCAGGCCCTCGACGACTGGGTCGGCGCGGTGGTCCGGCGGGGCATGGAACCGGGCGAACCCCTGACCCCGGAACGGGTGGCCCGCCCCAAGGATGCCGGCTTCCTGGCTGCGGTCCTGGCCGCGGACCACCGGGCGGTGTCGGTCCCGCTCGACACCTCGGCCGGGGTCTCCGGCTTCGTCCTGCCCGGCGACCGGGTCGACGTCATTGTAACGTACTCCATTTCTAACGAATCCGGCGCCGAGCGCTGGGCCAGCGAGACCGTGGTCGGCGACGTCCGGGTGCTCGCCGTCGACCAGCGCTTCGACGACCAGAGCAGCGAGGTGCTGCCGGCCAAAACCGCAACCCTCGAGGTAACGCCAAAGCAGGCCGAAGCGCTGGCCCTGATGGCGGCCCTGGGCAAAGTCGCCCTGACCGTGCGTGCCGTGGTCGCGGGCGAGGGCTGCGGCGTCCCGCGGCCGGGCCTGGGGGCCGCCGCCGGGACCACCCTCGATGTCGAAGTGGCCAGCCTGTTCCGCCGCACGGCGCCTGCGGCCGGGCCGCCGCCCGCCGGGGCGCCGGCCGGCCCGGAAGGCCGCACCGTGGTCCTGGTCCAGGGCCCCAAGCGCGAAGTCCTGACCATGCCGGGGAGATGACCATGTCGGTGCTCAGAGCCGCTACGATTCTGCTCCTGCTCGGCCTGGCGGTCCCGGCCGCCGCAGAGACCACGGTCACCCGCGGCAGCCGGGGGATCACCCTGGCGGCGGGCCGTGGCGAACTGATCCGCCTGCCGGCCGATGCCGTCGCCGTGTTCGTCGCCGATCCCGCGATCGCCACGGTCCAGGTCCAGTCGCCGCGGGTGATCTATCTGCTCGCCCACAAGGTCGGGCGCACCAGCCTCCAGGCGGTCGGGGCGGGCGACCGGCCGATTGCCGAATTGACCGTGCGGGTAACCCACGACCTGGCGGCGATCGAGACCGCGATTGCCGCGGTGCCCGGCGCGGCCAGCGTCGCCGTCGCCCAGGTGGGCGACAAGGTGCGGCTGACCGGTGCCGTGCCCAGCGCCGCCAATGCCGCGGCCATTGCGGAAATCGCCGGCGCCGAGGTCGGCGGCACCGATGGCCTGATCAACGCCCTGGGCATCAGCGGCGCCACCCAGGTGACGTTGCGGGTGCGCATCGCCGAAGTCTCGCGCTCGGTGACCAGCCAGTTGGGCATCAATTGGGAAGGACTGGCCCAGTTCGGCGCGGTCAGCATCGGCCTGGCCACCGGCAATCCGGTGCTGGGGGCGGTGGGTGGCGCCATCGTCCGCAACCAGGGTACCGACAGCATCGTCGGCGGCCTGTCCACCGGCCGGCTCGACCTCAACGGCGTGATCGACGCCCTGGCCGACAATGGCGACGTCCATATCCTGGCCGAACCGAGCCTCACCGCCGAATCCGGCCAGCCGGCCAGCTTCCTGGCAGGCGGCGAATTCCCCATTCCGGTGCCCCAGGGCAATGGCTCGATCGGGGTCATCTTCAAGCAGTTCGGGGTCGGCCTGGGGTTTACCGCGACGGTCCTCGACGGCGGCCGCATCTCGATCACCCTGGCCCCGGAAGTCAGCCAGCTCTCGACCCGTGGGGCGATCACCCTCGATACCATCACCATTCCCGCGATCACCACAAGGCGGGCGGAAACCACGCTGCAGCTGGCCAGCGGCCAGAGCTTTGCCATGGCCGGCCTGCTGCAGCAGGTCACCGATGGCGATCTGCGCAAGCTGCCGGGTCTCGGCGACGTGCCGATCCTGGGCGAGCTGTTCCGGTCGCGCAAATACCAGTCCAACGAGACCGAACTGGTGATCATCGTCACGCCCTATCTGGCGGCGCCCTCGGCCTTTCCGCTGCACGACCCGCGGGGCGGCCCGGCACCGCTGGCCGCCGCGCCCGCGGTGCCCGCCTTCGGCAACCTCGCCCGCCTGCTGCTCGGCCGGGAACGGGCCGGCCGTCTGGCCCAGGAAAGCCCGGAACGGCGCCTGCCGCCGGCCGGGTTCATCGTCGATGGAGTCGGCTCATGAAAGCGTCGGGACCCGCCGTCCTGCTCCTGCTCGGCCTGGCCGGCGGCTGCGACCAGCTCGACCCGCCGGCGCCGGCCGTGGTCGACCCCGTCGCCCTGGCCGATCCCGTGACCGGACGGATCGACGCGGCCGCCTGCGCCGGCCGTTTCGGCTGTGCGGTCTACAGCAATCTCGCCCAGCAGTTGGAAGACCCCCGCGACCTGTGGCGGCCGCGCCCGGCCGGGCCAGCCGATGGCGCCGGCGCCGTCGAGGCCATCGACCGGTTGCGCCATGGCGCGGTCCAGCCGGCCGCGGCCCCCGCGACGCGGCCCGGCCCGGATGGAGGCGGATGATGAGCTTTGCCTTTCCCCTGATACGGCCCGACGTCGAACCGGGAAGCGCCGCCATGGTGGTGTTCACGCCCGATACCGCCGCGC
>JAJFJE010000002.1 GCA_021774355.1 Alphaproteobacteria bacterium | reverse complement strand
TCCTGGCCCTGCCTCTGCTGGTCGCCGATGCCATGGGGCACTTGACCGCCATTCCCGTGGCCTTCGTGCTAACCGACGACACCCTGATCACCATCCGGGCCGCCGAGCCGGACGCCTTCCACGCCTTTGCCGCGGCCCTGGCGGATGTCGACCCCGAGGACCTGGCCTGTGCCGAAGACACCATGCTCGGCCTGTTGATGGCTGCGGTCGACCACATGGCGGATGTCCTGGTCCGCACCGGCCGCGAACTCGCCCCCCTGTCGCGGCGGATCTTCGCCAGCCCCGCGGACCTGCGGGGCCGCGGCCGCATGCTCGACCGCAGCCTGCATGCCATCCTGCGCCAATTGGGCCGGGTCGGCGACCGGGCGGCGGTGACCCTGGAGGCGATCGCCTGGCTCGACCTGTTGCCGGAATTCCTCACCGACCTGTCCCACCATCCCTTCTCCGAGGGCCAGGCCCGGCGGATCGCGGTGCTCGACCGGGATATTGCCGGCCTCGAACGGACCGCCAGCCACATGTCCGAGCGGGTCCAGATCCTCCTCGACGCCACCCTCGGGATGATCGGGGTGCGCCAGACCATGATCAACAAGGTGCTGTCGGTGGTGGCGACCATCGCCCTGCCGCCGACCCTGATCGGCACGATCTACGGGATGAATTTCGACGGCATGCCGGAACTGGGCTGGTCATTCGGTTATCCGCTGGCGCTCGGGCTGATGTTGGTGTCGGCTGTGCTGCCTTATGTTTTCATGAAGTGGCGCGGATGGCTTTGAGCGGTCGGCACGACGGCGCCGGCCCAATCCTTTCGACGAGGCGGTGAGGCACGGGATGACAGGTGGCGACAAGCCCAGAACGATCCTGGTCGTCGACGACCACGACGCCTTGCGCGAAGAACTGGCGGATTATTTCACCGGTCTCGGCTTTACCGTGATGCAGGCGGGCGACGGCCCGACCCTGTCGGCGGCGCTGCGCCTGGCCCGGCCCGATCTGGTGCTGCTCGACGTCGACCTGCCGGGCTGGAACGGAATCGAGATCGCCGAAGCGATTCGCCGCCGGGACGCCTCGATCCGGGTCATCCTGATGACCGGCAATCCGACCTGGGTCAGCCCGGCCCTGTCGATCAATTCGGGGGCTTTCGCGGTGGTCGAGAAGCCCATCGAATTGTCCCGCCTGTCCCGGGTCCTGAAGGCCGCGCTGCTGTAATCCTCACTCGGCCGCCAGGGCCGGGGCCGGCTGCCCCGGGGCGGCCGGCGCCAGCCGGGCGAGGGCCGCGGCCAGGCGCCGCCAGGCGCGTTCGCCCCGCGCCCCGCGCCGCCAGGCCAGGCCGATCCGGCGGCAGGCACCCGGATCGCTCAGCGGCCGGGTGACCGTGCCGTCGCCCCGGTGGCAATCATGGGCGATCGCCATGGCCGGCAGCACCGAGACGCCATGGCCCTTGGCCACCAGGCGCACCACCACCGCCAGCGAGCCGGCGCGCAAGGGCGCCGGGCCGGCCTCCGGGCCGCACAGCGCGAGGGTCTGGTCGGCCAGGCAATGACCCTCTTCCAGCAACAGGAGCGGCCGACGGCGGAGATCGGCGAGCCGCAGGCCGACCTGGTCGGCCAGGGAGTCGCCCGCCGGCAGCAAGGCCAGGAAGGGTTCGACAAAGGCGGTCTCGCCGACGAGGTCCGGCGCCAGGCCGGCGCCGTCCGCGGGCAGGGCCAGCAAGGCGCCGTCCAGCGTGCCGTCGCGCAGGCCGTCCAGCAGTTCGGCCGTCTTGCCCTCGATCAGGGCGAGGCCGTGGGGCGAAATCCGGCCGCCGATATCGATCGCCTCGGCACCCAGATAGGGCGCGATGGTGGGAATCACCCCCAGGCGCAGCGGCTGCGCGGCGGCCTCACGGCCCAAGGCCGTCAACTGCTCGACTTCGGCCAGGACGGTGTGGGCCTGGTCGAGAACGGCCTGGCCGAACGGGGTCGGGCTGACCCCGCGGCGGCTGCGGGTCAGCACGGGCGCCCCCAATTGCGCTTCCAGCAACTGCACCTGCGCGGTCATCGCCGGCTGGCTGACATGGAGCGCCGCAGCCGCCCGGCGAAAGCTTTGGTGGGTGGCGACGGCGGTGACATAGCGCAACTGGCGCAAGGTGATCGACATGATCGTCCTTTCTGATCGCTGGATCCGGATATGATATTAGAATTGATATAAACAAGGCTCTATCTGTTTGGCATCGTGCTTTCCTGAAAGGATCAATCCGATGCTGACCGTGGGTGACACATTCCCCGATTTCGCCTTGAAGGCGGTCGTTTCGAGCGACCCGGCCACTGCCTTCGTCGACCTGACCAACGCCAGCTATGGCGGCAAGTGGCTGGTGGTGTTCTTCTGGCCGAAGGACTTCACCTTTGTCTGCCCCACCGAGATCGCCGCCTTCGGCCGGCTGGAAGGCGCGTTCAGCGACCGGGACGCCCAGCTTCTCGGGGTCTCGACCGATAGCGAGTTCGTCCATCTCGCCTGGCGCAACAACCATGACGACCTGAAGGACCTGCCCTTCCCGATGGTTGCCGACCTCAAACGCGACCTGGCCACGGCATTGGGCGTGCTCGACAAAACCGAGGGCGTGGCGATGCGCGCGACCTTCATCGTCGATCCCCAGGGTGTGATCCGCTTCGTCTCGGTCAACGACCTCAATGTCGGACGCAATCCCACCGAGGTGGTGCGGGTGCTCGACGCCCTGCAGACCGATGAACTGTGTCCGTGTAACTGGCAGAAGGGCGACGACGTCCTGAAGCCTGCGGCCTGACCTCGGGGCGAGGGCCGGGCGGGGCCACCCCGTCCGGCCCGCCCAGAACGGAGAATGTCGATGTCGATCGAAAACCTGAGAGCGGCCCTGCCGGGCCATGCCAAGGACCTGCGCCTCAATCTGGGCAGCCTCGCCGCCACACCGGGCCTGACCCCGGCCCAGTTGTGGGGCGCCGCCTATGCCAGCGCCCTGGCGACCCGGGAGCCCGGCGTGATCCGCGCCGCGGCCGGGGAAGCCGCCCTGCATCTTGACCGCCCGACCCTCGATGCGGTGGAAGGCTGCGCCATGGTGCTGTCCATGAACAATGTCTATTACCGTTTCGTCCATCTGGTCGGGCCGTCCGACTATGGCCAGATGCCCGCGCGGTTGCGCATGAACCTGCTGGCGAGCCCCGGGGTCGACAAGCTCGACTTCGAATTGTGGTCGATCGCCGTGTCGGCCGTGAATGGCTGCGGCATGTGCCTGGCCGCCCATGACGCTTCGGTGCTCAAGCTCGGGGCGAGCCGCGAAATGGTGCAGAACGTGGTTCGCGTCGCGGCCATCATGGCGTCGGCGGCGGTCGCTTGCGCCGGTCGCGACGCCCTTGCCGCCCTGCCCAGCGCGGCCTGACCCTCGACCCGGCCGGCGGTCCCGCGGGCCCGCCGGACCGCCGCGGCCGGGGCGCCCCGCCGCGGCCCGCACCGGGCATGGCCGGCCTATGCAGTGTTGTCTCGTCCGTGTCATGGTGCTCTTATTAATGCGAATGACTTGCAATAGCAATCGCAAACTCCTAGCCTGATCCGGTTCAAGCGAAGGAGACGCCGGTCATGGGAAGAGTTTGCGGCATGGTCCGGGGCGACAGGCCGGCGGTGGCGTCGTTGCGGTTCGGCGGCCAGTTCGTGGTCTGGGCGATCCGCCTATGGCTGGCCGAACGGGCCGGCCGGCCGGGTGCCGGCCAGTTGCTCGACGAAGGCCTCGCCTTGGCCGATCTGGCTGCGGCCCGGCCGCGCCTGGATGCGACGCTGGCCTGTCTTGCGGTGACCGCCGCACGGCCGGTCCAGCTCAACCCGCTGTGCGACCCGTCGGTGTCCGATGACGAAATCCTGTTGCTGCGGGTGCTGGCCGCCCTGCAGATCGGTGCCGGCGACACGGCCCATCATCTGCTCGAAGGCGTGCTCCCCGCCGCAGGTCTCCGGACCCTGCTGGGGACGGCCAAGGCGCTGGCCGACGCCCTGTCGCTTGCTGGCCTGCACCTGTGGTCCGATCCCAGCGGCTGCATCGCGGCCCTAAGGGACCCGATCGCCCTGCGGCCCGGCCAGGCGCCCGGCCGCGCCCGGCTTCACTGACCGGCGGACCGGGCGGTCACCGATGTTTGCGATCGCCTGGTCGGACGCCGCCCTCGATCCGGCGCCGCGCCTGTTCAGGATCTTCGGCAATCTGGCGGATTACGTCGCGGGCCTGGCGGTCGGCGGCTGAGTCTCGTCGGGCAGGCCGCGGGGCGGTCGGGCGGCAAAAAATCAGGCAAAGAAAAGGGGGGAGTGCAGGGCACTCCCCCCAAGGCCGCCGTTGGAGCAACGGCGTAACGGAGTCAGCGGGAGATCACTGCACCGATTCGCCATGCAGGCTGACATCGAGGCCTTCGCGCTCTTCCTCGGGAGTAACGCGCAGACCCATGACGATGTTGATGATCCACAGCAGCACCAGGGTGACCACGCCGGACCATACCAGGGTGACAAGTATGCCCTCGATCTGGGTCCAGACCTGGCCGATATTGCCTTCCATGGCACCGACCGGATCGGTGCCGCCGGTGACCGCCATGGTCGCGAAGACGCCGGTCAGCACGGCACCGACGATGCCGCCGACACCGTGGACGCCCCAGACGTCCAGGCTGTCGTCATAGCCGATCATGTGCTTGAGCGTGGTCGAGGCGAAGTAGCAGATCACACCGGCCGCGAGACCGATCCAGAAGGCTCCGCCGGCCAGCACGAAACCCGAGGCGGGGGTGATGGCGACAAGGCCCGCGACCGCACCGGACAGGACGCCCAGGACGCTGGGCTTGCCCTTGGTCAGCCACTCCACAATCATCCAGGACAGCGCCGCGACGGCGGTGGCGATGTGGGTCACGGCGAAGGCCATGCCCGCACGGCCGTCAGCCGCGAGTTCCGAACCGGCGTTGAAGCCGAACCAGCCGACCCACAGCAGCGAGGCGCCGATCAGGCTGAGGGTGAGGTTATGGGGTGCCATCTGCTCCTTGCCGTAGCCGATGCGCTTGCCCAGAACAATGCAGCACACCAGGCCGGCGACGCCGGCATTGATGTGCACCACGGTGCCGCCGGCGAAGTCCAGCACGCCGGCGCCGCCCAGGAAGCCGCCGCCCCAGACCCAATGGGCGATCGGCGAATAGACCAGGATCGACCACAGGACCATGAACACCATCATCGACGAGAATTTCATCCGGTCGGCGAAGGCCCCGGTGATCAGCGCCGGGGTGATCAGGGCGAAGGTCATCTGGAACATCATGAACACCGATTCCGGAATGACCCCCGAAATCTCGTCCACACCGACGCCAGCCAGGAAGAACTTGCTGGTGCCGCCGATATAGGCGTTCATGCCGCCGCCAACGGTGAAGGCCAACGAATAACCGA
>JAJFJE010000001.1 GCA_021774355.1 Alphaproteobacteria bacterium | reverse complement strand
ACCATGGTGGTGAACTTGACGCCCAGTTCGTGCTGGGAGGCCGCCACCTCGTGGTGGTGCTTCTCGATCGGCAGGCCCATGTCGCCCATGACCGAAAGCATTTCGCCGCGGAAATCATTGCCGGAATCGACCGGCTGGACGGGGAAGTAGCCGCCCTTGACCCCCGGACGGTGGCCCAGATTGCCGCCTTCGAAGGAACGGCCCGTGTTGTAGGGGCCTTCGACGTCGTCGATCTCGTAGCCGACCTTGTTCATCCGGACGTCCCATTTGACGTCGTCGAACACGAAGAATTCCGCTTCCGGACCGAAATAAACGGTGTCGCCCAGGCCGGTATATTTGACATATTCCTCGGCGCGCTTGGCCACCGACCGGGGATCGCGGCCATAACCCTCGCCGCTGGCGGGCTCGAGAATGTCGCAGAACAGGATCAGGGTCGGCTGGGCCGAGAAGGGGTCGACCGTGGCGGTGGCCAGGTCGGGCTTCAGGATCATGTCGGAGTCGTTGATCGCCTTCCACCCAGCAATCGACGAACCGTCGAACATCGTGCCGTCGTTCAGCAGGTCGTCATCGACCACGCTGATATCCATGGCGAGATGCTGCCACTTTCCCTTGAAGTCGGTAAAGCGCAGATCAACGTACTTGATGTCCTTTTCTTTCAACATCGCGTGAATTGTCTTGGCATCGGACATGACGGTCTATCCTGATTAGCGTGGTTGACTGCAATGGGTCAGATGGCGTCCGATCCGGTTTCGCCGGTGCGGATGCGGATGGCTTGTTCGACAGGCGAAACGAAGATCTTTCCATCGCCGATGCGGCCAGTGCGCGCAGCGGCCTGGATTGCCTCGATCGCCCGTTCCACCAGTTCATCCTCGATCACGAGTTCGACTTTGACCTTAGGCAGGAAGTCGACCACGTATTCGGCGCCGCGATAGAGTTCTGTATGGCCTTTCTGGCGACCGAAACCCTTGGCTTCGGTCACGGTGATGCCTTTCAGACCCACCTCGTTCAGGGCCTCCTTAACTTCGTCGAGTTTGAACGGCTTGATGATCGCCTCGATTTTTTTCATTGGTTTCGGGTCACTTTGACTGGGTCGGACGACGACCTTAGATGATCGCCTGCGCCCGTCTCGCAAACCCTGTGCCAAGTGAAGATGCCCGAGGCTGCGGCGGATTGATCGCGGAGTCGCGCGGCCCATGGCAAAGCCCGGACAGCAAGAATGCATAATTTGTGGGCATAGTGCCTAAAACGAGGGCGCCTTGCGGCATGTCCCGGCCGCGCCTGTTTTGGCCTCTTCATCCCCGGGAATCCGCTGGCCTATGGTGTGACATCGAAACGGGGCTGCCATGACGCCGCTGAACGCCAACTTCGCCGGGCTGGGGACCACGATCTTTACCGTGATGTCGGCGCTTGCCGTCGAGCATGGGGCCATCAACCTGGGCCAGGGCTTTCCAGACGAGGATGGCCCCGAGGCGATCCGTGCCGCAGCCGCCCGGGCGGTAATGGACGGGCCCAATCAATATCCGCCGATGATGGGGGTGCCGGCCCTGCGCCAGGCGGTGGCGGACCACGACCGGCGCTTCTACGGGCTCGACTGGGACTGGCAGACGGAAGTTCTGGTCACCTCGGGCGCCACCGAGGCCCTGGCCGCGGCCCTGTTCGGGCTGCTCTCGCCCGGTGACGAGGTGGTCCTGTTCGAACCGCTCTATGACAGCTACCTGCCGATCATCCGCCAGGCCGGGGCGGTGCCGCGGATTGTCCGCCTGTCCCCGCCCGACTGGACGCTCACCGCCGCGGCGCTGGACCAGGTCTTCGGTCCAAAAACCAAGCTGGTGCTGCTCAACACGCCGATGAATCCGACCGGCAAGGTGTTCGACCCCCAGGAACTGGCGGCCCTGGCCGACCGGTTGTGCCGCTGGGATGCACTGGCGCTGTGCGACGAGGTCTATGAGCACCTGGTCTTTGCCGGCCAGCACCACAGGCCGCTGGCCAGCCTGCCCGGCCTGCGTGCGCGAACGGTACGGGTGATGTCGGCGGGCAAGACCTTTTCCCTGACGGGCTGGAAGGTCGGCTATCTGGCCGGCCCGGCCGGGCTGGTCGCGCCGATCGCCAAGGCCCACCAGTTCCTGACCTTTACCACCGCTCCCCACCTGCAGGTGGCGGTGGCCGCAGGGCTGGCGCTGCGCCACGCCTATGATCGGGGGCTGGACGACGACCTGGCGGCCAAGCGCGACCGCCTGGTCGCCGGGCTGCAGCGGGTCGGCTTCGAAACCCTGCCGGTCGATGGCAGCTATTTCGTGACGGCGCGAATCGAAAGCCTGGGGCGCGGCTTGGCCGACGACGCGTTTTGCCGCTGGCTCACCACGCGCATCGGCGTTGCCGCCGTACCGGTCAGCGCCTTCTACGATGGGCCAGAGCCACCGCGCGACCTGATCCGCTTCTGTTTCTGCAAGCGGCCCGACGTCCTCGACGGGGCGATCGACCGGCTGGAGCGCGGCCTCGTGGTTGCGGCTTGACGGCACCGGTGGCACAGCATAATTAGGGCGCCTCCGATGGCGGGCGTAGCTCAGTTGGTTAGAGCGCCAGATTGTGGCTCTGGAGGTCGCGGGTTCGATCCCCGTCGCTCGCCCCAAATTTCAACGCGATAGACAGGCGCGCGGCCCCAGCCGCCACCCCCCGGCGATTGCCTCGACACCGTGCCGATTGGCGCGCGCCGTGCGCTGGGCGCCGAAGGCTGTGGCCGGCCCCGTCAGCACTGCCGCCCGCGCCCCTGGTCCGGCCCGGCCCGCCGATGAGGGCGGCGGCGCGGGCGACCGGTATGAACGGTCGCCGCAGACCCCGGCGATGCACCCAGGGCGGGGCGGATTATTGATCAATTCATTGACATTTATTCCGGTCAAGCGTGGGACGAACAGTTTGCGGAACGCCTGACGGCCTGCCGATAATAAT